>DATEMG010000724.1:0-9782 GCA_035275805.1 Blastocatellia bacterium | reverse complement strand
TCTCTGATGGTAGGATATTCACAGTTGTTCGTTTCTGTTTTTAGTTTAGTCACCAAAAACATCGAACAACTGTGCGAGGAGCGCAACTGCTCCTCGCATTTCCTACCATTTTTCTGAGATCAAAAACCGGAAACTACAGTTCAATAAAGAACTATTTCAGAAACATGGCTCCCGTGTTGGCGCGACTGAAACCGGAAGTGAGCGAACAACAGGCGCGCACGCTGCTGACCGGGCTTTTGCGCCAAACGGCGCTGGATGAGGTCGGAATTGAAATTGAATTGTGGTCGCCGGAAAGGCAGCAAGAGTTGCGGCAGCAAAGCATTGCATTGATCCCTGCCAATCGGGGCTTTGAAATTCTTGGTCTCCCAACCGTGCGCAAGCAGTTTTCCGGAGCCCTGCGCATCCTGATGGCAGTCGTGGGATTGATCCTGCTGATCGCCTGCGCCAACCTGGCCAATTTGTCGTTGGCGCGCGCGACGGCGCGTCAGAAAGAAATTGCAGTGCGTCTCGCGCTCGGAGCGGGTCGCTTCCGGCTCATCCGCCAATTACTGACCGAAAGCCTGTTGCTCGCCGGCCTGGGCGGCGCGTTGGGATTGGCTCTGGCGTGGTGGAGCATCAGCTTTATATTGGCGCTGATGGCGAGCGGGCGCGCTCCGGTTTCTCTAAACGTGACGCTGGATGCGCGCGCGCTCATGTTTACCGCAGCGGCTTCGATATTGGCGTGCATCCTGTTCGGCCTTGCCCCTGCGTGGCGCGCGACGGACGTAAGTTTGACGCCGGCGCTCAAAGACAGCTCCCGCAGCGCCGAAGGCGGATCGCGGCTGGGGCTGGGCAAATCGCTAGTTGTTCTGCAGGTCGCGTTGTCGCTGTCATTGCTGATTACCGCGGGGCTTTTCGCGCGCAGCCTCGACAAGCTATACACGCTGGACGCCGGCTTCAAAAAGGAAAATGTATTGCTGGTTTCGACTGATCCGCGAATGATCGGTTATCAAGGCAAACAGGTCCCCGCGCTATATCAAAGTTTACTCGAACACTTCAAAACGATTCCCGGCGTGCGCTCTGCGAGCGTAGGAGGGGGGCTAGGGCTGCTCGGTGACGGCGGGGGAGGGAAACCGATTCCCATTCCGCATGCCCAGGGACGGCCTGCGCCGCCGGGCGAGCCCCTACGTCCATCTATTGGCACGGTCACGCCGGAATATTTTGAAACTGTCGGCATGACGATTTTGCGCGGACGCAGCTTTACGGCGCGAGATTTTGACGCGCAAGGCGGTCAAAAGGCCGTGATCGTGAACGAGGCTTTTGCGCGCTTCTACTTTGGCGAAGCAGACCCGATTGGGCAGCGCTTCGGTTACAACGAGGCGGGCGACGGTCACGAAATCGTCGGCGTCGTCAAGGACGCCAAGCAAAGCAGCCTGCGCGAACCGACGCAGCCCACCTGGTACGGGGCCGGCTTTGGGCAGGGGGCTACGACTTTCCAACTCCGTACCGACGCTGATCCGAACCGCATCATCGCCGCCGTCAGGCAGGCGGCGCGTGAAATTGACGGCAACCTGCCGCTCTACAATATCAAGACGCTCGCCGTGAAGGTTGACGAGTCGCTGGCGCAGGAGCGGTTGATCAGCGCGCTTTCCGGTTTCTTCGGGTTGTTGTCGCTGTTGTTGGCGGCGATCGGTCTATACGGCATCCTCGCTTACGCCGTCAGCCGGCGCACGCGCGAGATCGGCATTCGCATAGCGCTCGGCGCGCAGCCTGGCGCCGTCCTGGGCATGGTGTTGCGGCAGGGACTGATATTGACTTTGCTAGGGAGTGGCATCGGCCTCGCGGCGTCGTTTGGCGCCACACGCCTGCTCGAGAGTCAGCTTTTCGGCGTCACGCCAACTGACCCGGTGACGTTTGTCGGCGCCCCAATTCTGTTGCTGGCGGTGGCGCTGCTCGCGGGCCTTGTCCCGGCGAGGCGAGCGACCAACGTAGACCCGCTGATCGCAATCCGGCAAGAGTAGCCGCGGTTATCCATCAAGGTACTTGGTTTATCCATCAACGTATTTGTAAGGAGGAAGTTATGATGTGCAAATTGACGCCAGTACTTTTGTTAGTTGTATTTTCGCTCGGCTTCGGTCTGACGCCTGTTGGCGCTGAGGCGGAGCCTGTTAATCTTACCGGCGCATGGGGATTGCAATATATGGGGAGCCAGGGGCCAATCAAGTTTAGCTTCGTCTTCAAACAGACGGGCGAAAAGCTGACAGGCGATTACTCCGGCCCGATGGGCCCACGCAAAGTCACCGGCGCAGTGAAAGGGAATAAAGTTGTGTTCGGCTGGGAAGCGGAAGGTAACGGTGGGGTCACTTACACTGTCGCATTCAAGGGCACAATTGAATCCGCTACCAAGATGACCGGCACGGTTGGCAATCCGTTCTGCGGTAGTGAGGGTTGCACGTGGACTGCGGCGAGGCAGAGCACGAAGACGAGAAACTCAGCGGTACCTTCTCCGACGCCGGGTCAGTCCCCGAAGCCCCGGCCACGGGCACAGTGAAAGGGAATAAGGTTGTGTTCGGCTGGTATATGAAAGAATCGCGAGCCTCTTACACCGCCGTCTTCAAAGGCGCGATTGAATCCGCTACCAAGATGACCGGCACGGTTGGCAACCCGTTTTGCGGTAGGGAGGATTGCAACTGGACAGCGACGAAAAAGAAGTGAAAAGGAATCGTCTTCGTTTCATAAGAGTAGCATCCTTTCTATTGATAACTGATTTGCACAGGGTAATCCGCCACGGGTTCCTGTTTACCGTTTCGCAGGCCATAGAGCTTGATCAGGTATCGCCCGGCGGGGAACATCCGGCGCGTGAGCGTCAAGTTCACACTATTGTCCTGCCCCATTCGCAACCGCTGTCCACGCCAGACCCGCTTGCCATTTGAATCGAGAATCTCCACAGCGTAAGTGGAAGCGAGTGGGTGGTCGGCGATGTTCAAAATCAAAGTGAAGAAGTTTGCGGTCGGCGGCGGCTCGATCCTCTCCGCGTCGCCTGTCGCATTTCCGCGCGTCGAGTTCGAAGGGTAAAGGTCAACGATTGGCGCATCGAGTTGCGGTCGGGAAAGCTCCGCGAGGCTTTGGCGGAGATCGGCAATCTCATCCTCATATTGTTTCGAGCCGCCCCCGTGTCTTCCCTGTTCAGATCGGCGGATGGCCTCTTCGAGTTGTCTGCGCGTCTCGTCGAGTGATTCTCTGACCGAAGCCAGGGCGCGGTCTCGCTCGGCCAATTCCCTATTCAACTGCGCGATTTCGCGGTCGCGCCCTTGACGGGGCAGGATGAGCAAGAGGCCGAGCGCCAGTGAGATCAAGAGCAATACAACAAGCGCGAATGCCGCGCGGGCAGGAGAAACAAGGGCGGCGATCCTTTGCCAGAATGCGGACAGTCTGTCGCTCGATCTTTCGCCCGCGCGCTGGTTCGGGTTGATCTCCGGGTCTTCCGGCCAGGTTGATTTGGCCAGGATCGCTTCCGCCTGTTCGGCCAAGGGTCGGAGCGAGCGCAGTATGCGATACTCTTCGACGCAATCCGAGCAGGCGCGCAGATGGCTTGCCATCTGCGCGCGCTCCTGCTGGCCCATCTCTCCCGTAACCGCGCGGACGAACTGCTCTTCGGTGAGACACTTCGCCTGTCTCGGCGTCGCGCGGGCCGTTTGGTTCTGCAAGATCTCTTTGAGTTGCGCTTCAGTCAGTTTCATCCTTCGTACTCGATGCCCGCGTCGCGAAGCTCTTTTCGCAGGTCTTTCAATCCACGATAGACGAGGTTGCGCGCCTTCGGCTCGCTCCACCCCATCAAATCGGCTATTTCATCGGTCGTCAATCCATTGAGATGAAGACCAACGGCCAGTCTCCGGTTTTCAGGCAGCCTGGCCATCGCCTCTTCCACCTTGCGCAGCAACTCTTCTCTCTCAGCCTGGGCTTCGGGCGAGTTCTTCGCGCCTGCCGTCAGAGTGGTCATCCTCACGTCCGCCGCGCCTTCATATTCGTCATCTTCGCCAAGGCGTAATTGTTCTTCGCGCCGCGCCTTTGCGCGTTGAATAGCGGTGATCGTCACTGAAACAACGATCTTGTAGATATAAGACCCATGATAATTGATTTTCCTCTCAGCCTCGATTGCGCGCCAGAGCCGCAACCTCGCTTCCTGCTCGATGTCTTCGAACTGAATCCCGAGGTCTCTCGGGCAGATGCGGGCGATGGTTTGCCGCAAATAGGCGCCGTACTTTTCAAGAATCGCATTGAATTCGGCTTCGATATCCGGAAGTTGCGCTATTTCCTGCATGGCATTCGCCAGGGGTGAGAGGAATTACGAGTTTGAAGTGTCTCAACACTTCGAGGCTACAGTGTAGGTACGCTTTTGATCGGAGCAAATAAAAAATTTACTGGCTGCTTTAACGGCATTAACTTTAACCTTGGCGCTATCGGGCGCTTCGCTTCCGCAGCGTGTCGGCTCGCTCAAATTTGATTTATCTCCACTCGCCTTGGAGCGTGAAGCCTGCCCAGTAATATGGGGCGGCCCATTGCGGCTCCCGCCACATTGAAACCTGCGCCTCCTGGAGCGCCGCAGCCGGAGACGACTTGCCGATCAGCATGTTTTGATAGAACCGCTTCATCAATTCAGCCGTAGCGTCGTCTCTGACATTCCACAAGCTTGCTATTACACGCGGAGTCCCGGCGTACATAAACCCTCGCGTCAATCCAGCCATGCCTTCGCCTTTAATCTCCTTGCCGAGCGCGGTGCTGCAGGCTGAGAGGACGACGAGTTCGGCGTTGAGTTTCAGGTTGAAAATCTCGTGGGCGCGCAGAAACCCCTCCTGGGCGCGCCCCGCTTCATCCACCAGGGATAGCACAATTCCGGAAAGCTCGGGGCGCCGGCTGTTGAGAAGGCCATGTGTGGCGAAATGAACGATGCGGAATTGGTCCAGGCCGGCGTTGATGACCGTCGCGCGGCTGGCCGCGAAATCGAGCGCTTTGAATCCCTCCTCCGGCCGGGCTAAAGCAATTATGGCTTCGGCTTCTTTGCGCGTATGGATCAGCCGTCCAAAGCTAATCAGTCCCGTTTCTTTGGCCGATCTGACGAGGTCAGATTCCGTTTTGGATTCATCGCAATTCGCCTTCTCGGCGCCGGGCCTCGCCTGCTTGACTCGCGGGTCTTCCGGATTAAAGACCGGATCTGAGAAGACCGCAACCGTTCGCGCCGCTCGCCGCCTCTCGCTCATCTCACGCCGCATCGTCGCCAACACGGACGCCGAAGGCAAATTTACAACTTCGTGGTCGACGATCAGAGGTCTGCGTTTGGGCGCTCCGGCGCCGGCTGTGGCAGGATCGGGGAGCGCCCCGAACGGCAAGTACTGCAATACGCCGTCGCTCACAATCACCAATCGTTTCCGCCCGAACTCCGCAACCACCGGACCAAGTATCATACGGCTCAGTTGCGCCGCGGCCAGCTCTGACGAACCTGTGTACTGGCGTTTATTGCTCTTTGTCAGTAGTCCGTAGGCGCGCAGCGCAGCCGCCTCGATCTTAGCGCGCCGGGGCAGCGTGTAAGCGCGGAGAGAAGATGGCGTGACGGCCCAGAGAAAGCTGCGCTCTTCGCCGAGCGAATATTCCAACAAGAGCGTATCCTGGTCGATCGATTGCAGCTGAATCTCTTTGAGCTTGAGCGGGGCGGGATCGGTCAGCGCAGCGTAACGCGGGCTGCGAATGAGCGTTTGCCCTTTCGCGTCCTGATATTCGGCGAGCAACGCGCGCAGTTCTTTCTCTATCTCCGCCGACTTTTCCATCTGTTTTCCGCCGGCCAACCGCATCCGCAACCACTCTTTGGCGTTGATCTGCCGCTGGAGTGAACGTTGGCGTTCGAGCGAGATCGGATCTACTCCCTGGCGAATGTCGGCGCGAGTTGCGCAGAGGACATCAAGTAGATTTCGCCCGCGAGCGCGTTCGCTCGCTTCAAAAGCCAGCGCATCGTAACCCGCCGACGGCTGGCGTTCATGCAACCGCATCAATAGATCGATATAGAATTCGTAATCGCCATGCCTCGAGGCGAGGAAAGAGACGCGCAAGTCCTCCACCCTGATCCTGGCGCGGAGGGTTTCGACGAGATTGAGCGCCGTCTCGATCCGGTTCAGCGCCTGATCGAGGTCGCCCAGATCATGCTCGACACGCGCGATATCCGCGAGAGCGACGGCTTCACTACCGGTCTCGCCAACCTCCCGCGCGAGTTGGAGCGCCTGCTCCAGATACTTCAGCGCGAGCCGCGGGTCGCCCTGCTCACGATAAATCCTGCCCATTCTGATAAGAGCGTTGGACTCCCCCTGGCGTTCGCCGATAGCGCGATAGAGTGTGAACGCCCGATGAAGGTATTCGAGCGCCTGCCGTTTGTTACCCAGCGCGGATGAAGCGGCCGCCAGGATGGTGAGCGCCTGAGCCTCCTCGGGGCGGCTTTGCCCGCCCTGCGTTAGCGAGAGCGCCTGCTTGAGATGAACCATCGCCCGTTGCGGATTGCCCAGCATAAGGTGCGCCGCGCCGATGTGGGCGAGAGTGATCGCCTGGCCTGCGACGGCTCCTACCTTACGCCGCAGCGGGAGCGCCTGATCGTAATAATCGAGCGCCTGCTGCGCGTCGCCCAGACGGTAGTGGAGCGCGCCGATATTGCTGAGCGTGATCGCCATTTCCCGCGAGTCGCCGACATCGCGCTGCGCAGAGAGCGCCTGCTTGTAGTATGCGAGCGCTTCTTGCGGCTCCCCCATCACTCGAAAGGCCGCGCCTATGTTGTTCAGAGCCGAGGCCTCTCCGGCGCGCTCCCCGGCGGCGCGTAGCGTCGGGAGCGCCTGCTGGTAATATTTCAAAGCCTCCTGCGGCTCGCCCAGAGCAAAATAGATGGCGCCAATGTCATTTAACCTCTTCGCCTCGCCTCCGGCGTCTTTTAAAGATCGGAATAGAAGGAGTGATTGTTTTAAATAATCCAGCGCCTGGCGGTGGGAGCCCAACGCGTACTGAACCGCCCCGGCGCCGGAAAGCGCTATCGCATGGCCTTTGACATCGGGCGTCTCTTTCCACAGCTCTATGGCCCGCTGAAAGTAATCAAGCGCTCTCTGTTTGTCGCCTAAGGAATTGTAGACCTGGGCTGCGCTGGTAAGGGTCTCGGCTTCTCCGGATTTATCCCCAGCCGAACGCCACAACAAGAGCGCATCTTCATATTTGACGATGGCTTTGCGCAACGATTCCGCCGTTCCCATCTGGCGCAACCGCTCGGCCTCGCTGTTAACACTACGGGCGGCGGCGCGTTTATTGCCCTCCTGCGCCGCTGCTTGCGCGAACATAAGATTTTCTATCTTCGCGCCCATCATGAATGTCAACGTCATAAGGCATAACAGCAACCGCATGGCTTATTTCTTCTCCTATTTCCCTTGATTAACCGCGGAAAAGATCGGTTGTTAAGGTTGCCTTCCACATCGAGTACGTCATAGAATTTGACAGTCGTTTATCATCGAACGACGCCCGGCCCGGGACTGACAACATTGAAATCCAGGAGCAAACCGGAAATCAGCCGCGGCCGAGTTGTCGGCGCCCCCTTGGTTTCCTCCAAGAGCGTTCATAGACTAAATCCCGCAGCAGAGTCATTTACCGATGCTCCATTGTCATTGAAAAGTTCTCCATAAATTCTCCTTCAGCCTTTAGAGAGCGATGATGAGTAACAAAACAGGTCAGTTCAACCAATTCGAAACAGATCAGGCATACCGATTCGGCGATTTCGAGCTTAACGCCTCCGAACGTGTGCTCAAGCGCGGCGGCGAGATTGTGTCGCTCCCGTTGAAAGCATTTGAGGTTTTGCTGGCGCTGTTGGAGCGTCACGGGCGAGTAGTAAGCAAAGAAGAGTTGATTGAACGGGTCTGGCCGGACAGCTTCGTGGACGAAGCCAACCTGGCGCGCCATGTCTACACGCTGCGGCGCGCGCTGGGCGAGAGTCCCAAGGAAAACGGCGGCGAGGATCATTTCATTCAAACGGTTACAGGGCGGGGCTACCGTTTTGTCGCCCGTGTTCAGGAGTTGAATGAAGAAGAAGCGGAAAGAGTTATTCATGAACGCCCGGCGGCCAGCGACGCCGCGCCTGCCGCTTCGGCGCCGGCGAAAAGAGCGCTTCTGACAGGCGCTATCGTTCAGCGCTGGCGCCACGCCACGATTGCGCTAGCCGCGATGATTGTGGTCGTCGCCGTCGTCAAATACCTCAGCAAAGGTGATAAGGCGATAGGGTCCATGTTTCCACAGGGTGAACGGGAGACACTGGCCAACCGCCGGAACGTCCATCCCGAAGCGCATCAGGCCTACGTGAAAGGTCGTTATCTTTGGAATAAAAGAACCTCCGCGAACCTCAGGAGAGCCATGGAATATTTCAATGAGGCGATCGCCATAGACCCGAATTATGCGCAACCTTACTCCGGACTGGCCGACTGTTACTTGCTTATGGATGGGCTTAGCCCATCGATTCTTCCGCCGAATGAGGCCTTTCCCAAAGCGAAAGAAGCGGCAATTAAGGCGCTCCAGATTGACGACCAATCGGCCGAGGCTCATGCCTCCCTGGGGCGGGTAAAACTGGATTATGAGTGGGACTGGTCAGGCGCGGAGCAAGAATTCAAGCGGGCGATTCAGATCGATCCCGATTATCCGACGGCTCATCAGTGGTATTCCGTCTATTTTGTGTATATTGGCCGCTTTACGGATGCCATCGCCGAAGCCCAACGAGCCTATGCGCTGGACCCGCTCTCGCCCGCCACTGGTAGAGAATTGGCCTCAATCTACTACCGCGCGCGGCAATACAACCAGGCGATCGCCCAATGTCAAAAAATGCTCGCGCTGGATCCTCAAGCCTACCTCAAACTGCGCGGCGTTCTCGAAAACGTCTATGAACAATTAGGCTGGTACGACCAGGCCGTCGCCGAACGAGTCAAGATCTTGACTGCTTTAGGTAGCGCGGATAAAGCCGCCGAGCTGAAAGCCGCATACGACAGGTCAGGTTGGAAAGGATATTTGCAAAAGTCCGCTGATTCGATTATCGAGCGGGCTATGACGGGGAAGGTCGGGAGTTTTAATATGGCCAAAGTTTATGCGCGATCGGGGGATAAGGATCGAACGTTTGAATGGCTGGAAAAAGCCTACGCCAAGCGCTCTAGCGGGATAATATCCATCAAATCCGATCCTGCATTCGACTGGCTGCATGCGGATCCACGCTTTCAGTACATGCTACGTCGCATCGGCCTCGCCACTTATCAATAGAAAATTGATTTCCCTCTCAGCATCGATGGCTCGCTAGAGCCACAGGATCGCCTCCCGCCCCATTTCGTCAAAATAAATTCTGAATTTCGTTTGCACGGAAAAGTAGGCTTAGTCGTTTAGGTGAACCCAGCCGGGACGCGCGCGACTTAATTGAAGGCTGTGCAAATTAAAGCTGAATGCAATCAAACACTTGACTTGAAATGGCGGCAGCCTTTGGAGTGCGGCGACTTGTCGCCGCTTTTCGTTTATAGAAAGCGAACGAAAAGCGGCGAGATCTGATACTGCTGGCAAACTCAGAAAGTGAGCCTCTCGGCTCTTAGCTCCGTAGGAGCGCAATGTTTATAGAACTCAGCTGGCAATTCTTCCCAGCTCCGTAGGAGCGACATCCGGCGTATGTCGCTCCTACGGAGCTGGGAGATCTATCGCATAACGCGTTCTATAAATATTCCGCGCCTCCGGCGCTCAGGAATTAGTGAGTTTGCCAGCAGTAT
>DATEMG010000723.1:0-2467 GCA_035275805.1 Blastocatellia bacterium | reverse complement strand
ATCGACGACCTCATCAACCGTCATCGCCGACGAGTCAATGTAGACGGCGTCTTCGGTTTGCGTAAGCGGCGAATCGGCGCGCGTCCTGTCGCGGCGGTCGCGCCGCTCGATCTCTTCCCTCATATCTTCGAGCGAGGCGACAGCGACGCCACGGTCAAAGTCTTCGTCGTACCGTCTTTGCGCGCGTGCGTCGGGCGACGCGTCGAGGTAGATTTTGACTTCGGCGTTGGGAAAGACCTGAGTGCCGATGTCGCGACCCTCCATCACCACGCCTCCCGCCTGCCCCATCAGTTGTTGACGGGCGACCAGCGCGCGGCGCACCGCCGGGATGGTTGAAACTATTGAGGCCGCCTGTCCGACCTGAGGAGTGGCGATCTCGTCGGTGACGTCGCGGCCGTCAATCAGCACGCGCGTCGAATCGACGTCGCCTGTCAATTCGATCAACGACTCTCCGGCGAGCCGCCCCACGACGCCGGCGTCGTCGAGCGAAACGCATTCACGCAGAGCTTTCCAGGCGACGGCCCGATACATTGCGCCCGTGTTGATGAAAAGATATCCGAGCCGCCGCGCGACGGCCCGCGCGACCGAGCTCTTTCCCGCGCCCGCCGGCCCGTCAATGGCGATGATCAATCCTCTTTCAGCCATAGGGCATATGAGACCCATAGGACCTATGGGCGCTCTCACGATTCTCTTTTCAAAATCTCCCGAACGATTTGAAGCGTCCGCTCGATCTGTTCGCGGCTCACGTCGTAATGCGTGACCATTCGCATCTCTCGCGCGTTGACGCCGTTGGCCAGGACGCCGCGTGATTTCAACTCGGCGCTTAACTGCGCTGTGGTCATTTCCGTGGCCGCGATGTCGAAGATCACGATGTTGGTCTGCGCGCGCTCGGGATCGATCTTCACGCCGCGCAATTCGGTCAACCCCTCGGCCAACCGCCTCGCTTTCGCGTGATCTTCGATCAGAACTTTGAGCGAATCTTCGAGCGCGACCAACCCGGCGGCGGCCAGCACGCCCGCCTGCCGCATTCCGCCGCCTAACAGCTTGCGCACGCTGACCGCCTGCCTGATGAAGTCCTTCGAGCCGGCGATCATCGAACCGACTGGAGCGCCCAGCCCCTTCGACAGACAAAACATCACCGAATCGAAGGGGCGCGCGATTTCGGCGGCCGTCGTGTTGAGCGCGATAGCGGCGTTGAAGATTCGAGCGCCGTCCAGATGAACATGCAACCCGATCGCATGCGCGCGTTCGCAAATCTGACGAGAAACGGCGAGCGGCATCACCGAGCCTCCGGCCATGTTGTGCGAATTTTCGAGAGCGATGAGCGAGGTCGGCGTGACGTGATAGGGCGAGTTGTGATGGATGGCGCCGCTGATCGAATCCCAGGTCAACAACCCGTCCTCGCCCGCGACCGGACGGATCGTGACGCCAGAGAACGCCGCCGCCGCCCCCATCTCGTAGTTGAAAATGTGGCTGCGCGCTTCAACCACGATTTCTGTTCCCGGGCGCGCGCCCAGCCTTATGCAAATCTGATTTCCCATCGTGCCCGAGGGAACGAAGAGCGCGGCCTCTTTCTCGAGGATTTCGGCGGCGCGTTCCTGCAAGCGGTTGACGCTCGGGTCTTCGAGGTAGACGTCGTCGCCGACTTCGGCCTCGGCCATCGCGCGGCGCATTGTGGGAGTAGGTTTCGTAACTGTGTCACTGCGAAGGTCTATGATGTTCATATTGATTCTGTTGCGGTTTGACCGCTATCTAATAGCACAGATCACGGTCTCTTTCCATTGGCCGTCAGGCATGCTGCAATTGGTTTTTGCGGTAAAGAAGTGGCCAATAGAACGCTGATCATCGCGGACAAAACCCAAAAAGATCAGCGCCAATCCGCTCTATCCGCGTCATCCGCGTTCTATTAACCCAAACACTGAGCTGAAAACCGTTCTAAGTAGAGTAATTGACCCGCATGGACTCCCCTTCTTTCATCGCTTCGCGGATCGAGACAGGGAGGGCTTGTTCGAGAATGCGGCCCGCGCCCATCACCGCCGCCAGCGCCGGGTCGGGCGCCACTTGCGTCCTCACGCCAAACTCCTGGGCGAATTGTTCGGCCAGGCCGTGGAGTTGGGCCAGCCCCCCGCTCAGCGTGATTCCTGAATCGAGCAGGTCTACCGAAGCCTCCGTGGGAATCTCTTCCAGGGCCAGGCGCACGTGTTGCTTGATTATGCGCAGCGCGGGCTGCATCAACATATCGATCTCTTCTCTGCCGACGGTGATCTCCTCCGGCAGCCCGGTCCTCAGGTTTCGCCCCCGCACGGCCAGCGTTCGCCTGTCGCGCTGCCCGCCCGCCTCCCCCATCCCGATCTTGAGTTCTTCGGCGGCGTCTTCGCTCACTTCCAGCGTCCGCTCCAATTGCAGATAACGCGCGATGGCGCGATCTATCTCGCCCCCGCCGACGCGCCGCGTGGAGGCGTAGAGA
>DATEMG010000722.1:0-5779 GCA_035275805.1 Blastocatellia bacterium | reverse complement strand
TTCCAGCGTCACGCCCGGCTTGAGACGCGCGATCACCCCAAGGATCAGCATTCGCTCGCCCCCCAACGCTCTATTGACGTCCAGGGCGAGCGGCGTCCACAAATCCCGCTCCCCGGGAAATTGAAATCCGGGCGGCATAATCGCGATGACAGTATGGCTTTTGCCGTCCAGGGTGATCGGGCGACTAATAACTTGCGGGTCGCCGCCGAAACGTCGTCGCCACAAGGCGTGACTGAGAATCACGACTGGCGCGCCGCCTGCCCTATCCTCGTCGGGCGTGAAGACGCGACCAAGAGCAGGGCTGACGCCGAGCGTCGAAAACAAGTCGGCGGAAACCAGCGCCGTATTCAGTCGCTCAGGCTCTCCGCTCCCGCTAAGATCGACCGTCCTGTGGGTGTAGGCGGCGACCTTTTCAAACGCCTTCCCCTGTTCACGCCACTCCAGGAAATCCACTTCATGGGCCCCCTGGAAGCCCGACATCGCATGATTGTAGGCAAGCGTGACGAGCCGTTCAGGCTCCGCGTAAGGCAGGGGCCGCAACAACACCGCATTCACGATGCTGAAAATTGCTGTGTTCGCGCCGATGCCCAACGCCAATGTGATGGCGGCCACGGCGGCGAAACCCGGATTGCGACCGAGCATCCGCATCCCGTAGCGTAAATCCTGCCACAACGTTTCCAACTGATGTCCCACGCGAGCCTCCCGCACTTGCTCTTTTATTTGTTCCTTGCCGCCGAGCTCGATCAGGGCTGCGCGGCGCGCCTCCTCCGGATTGAGGCCTGCGTTGATCTTCTGCTCGATGAGCATCTCCAGATAAGCGTCAATCTCTTCGGTCAGTCCCTGTTCCGTTCGGGCCTTGCGGAGCAGGTTGCGACAGAGACTCGATAGACGAGATAGCAGTGGCATGATTTCTTCTCCTTACAGCGGTTAGGATGGCGCCCTTTGTTCTTATCTTACGAGCTTTAGTTCGAAACCTGACACGCGCTGACACGCATTCAACTCGACCTCGACTTTAGCCGCTTCCGCTTCCTTACGAAGTTTCGCGCGTTCGGCGGCGTCCCAGGCGACCGGGCGAGCGGGTTCGTCGGGAGCCTCACTACCAGGAATTTCACGCGTGGTAATCAGATATTTGCCCGGCGCGAGATTCACGAAACTGAAAGATCCGTTGCTCTCAACGAGCGTCTCAGCGAAGCGAAGCAGGTCGTCTTTTGCGGAGGTTTCGGCAGGAACCAAATGCGCGCGCATACGTGACGGCAAGCGGGCGCCTCCGGCTGGGATGATCTTGCCCTTAAGCCCTGCGGCGCCCGTGGCAAGAGTAATGGTTAAACCCGTCACGCGGTCGCCCGATTTCACTGTGATGCCATTGCGTGGATCGTTCGCCGGGGTCGCGCCGGTCATAGTCATCGACTTGAGATACCAGTCCTCATTCGGCAATTCGGTGTCGATGCGATGGGGGCCGGGTCTCAGGTTACGAACCGCAAAGGCGCCTTTGTCATTGATTCCTATGAAATTCATGGCGCTATAGAAAGAATACGGCGGATCGTTCCTGGCGCCGGCGTCATCTCTTTTCGCTCTGACGACTATTTCTTCCAGAGAAGACCCGCGCGGGTTTACGCATTTTTCCGCCGAAGAGACTTTCTCAATCGTTACGGTTCCCTCAATGGCGGCGTTGAGCGTCAGCGTCAGATCAAAGCCGGTGACATCGCGGCCATTGACGGTAACGCGGCGCGGCGGCGCAGTCATACTGCTTGGATCATTGAAGCCTCCGCGAGTCGACATAATCAGGTATTCCCCATTCGGCACGCCATAAAAGGCGTAACCGGTTTGATCGCCTTCCCGAGGCAGAAACGTCGTCGCAATTATGGCTCCGGTCGCAGGATTTCGGAGTGAAATGTTAACGCCCGTTTCCTGACTGCCTGCCCTCGGAACGCCAATTATTTTGCCGCTGATCGCGTATCCGCGCTCCCCTCGAAACCGGATGTCGACACCGCTGACTTCATCTCCACCGATCACCTTCACCTCCGTTGCGGCGTCGCGTGTGGCCGAAGGATGGTATATCGTCATTCGACCATGGTAGGGAGTCGCTTGACGGGAAGAGTTCATATTACCGCCGCCCGCCGAGACCAGATAAGAACCGGGCGCCAGGCCGTAAAGTCGATAGACGCCGCGATCATCCGTCATGCGCTGCGGTCGAAAATTGACAACCGCAGTGTTGTCCGGGCGTCCGGCTTCATCGCGCACCCGTATGGCTCTGACGGCGATCCGGATGATCGGATCGCCCGTTGCGCTGGTGACTTTGCCCGTAATCACGCCGCCGCGAATCATCGTGACCGTAACGGTCTGCCCGGCGTAGCTATAGTTGGTTTCGCGCCGTTTGTTTGGCGCAAGGATATGCCCGGGCGCAGTGGCCGATATGACGTAGGGAACCAGGTCCAAGCCTTCGGCCTGAAAATTTCCATCTTCATCCGAGACGACTGTCAGCCGGCCTGCGCGACGCCCGTCGCCTGCTGTGCCCGAGATACTGACCGTCGCGTGCCGTACAGGCTGCCCGTCGTCGGTCACGACGCGTCCCGTAATGGCGCCCGTAGCGCGCTGGGCAAAAGCGTTGGCGGCACACAACACAACAATTAAGAGGGAACCCAAGATCTCCAGCTTTCTCACTCTCATTTGTCATCCTCCTTTTTGGTCAGGTCCACGACCAGCGTTATCTCATGCCTGGTATTTCCGCCGACTGTGACCGTCTGCTCCGTACTCGGAATTTTGATCGACTCGCCTGTGGCTGTATCGTACGCTCGCAGACGAACTTTATAAGCGCCCTGCGCCAACCCCTCGATCACGAACTGTTTGCGTTCGTCTATCTTGGCGCCCTTTCCGAATTTAGGATGTACAGGTGAACTGTCTTCGCGGTCGACCTGGACATTCAGGATTGCGGTTTGCGGTAACATCCCCCCCTTGATTTCGACTCGGCCCGCGATCACGGCTATGCCATAGGCGAAGACCAACCGCACACCGGAGACCTGATCGCCTGCCGCAATCTCGAGGTCTTTCACTTCGGCGCCGTTGTGTTCCATGCGAATGAACGAGATTTCCTTCGGAGCCATATAGGTATCGGCTATGATGCTCTTCTTGCCGGGACGCACCGGGCTGATTTTGAATGTTCCATCGGCATTGATGGCGCCGGTTCTGTTGAACAATCCTTCCCCCATCGTCGTGTTGGAATCGCCCGCGACAACTCGCAACTCAATCTTCGACAAAGCTCCGAGTATCGCCGGATCACGCGAGCCTTCGACAACGGCCACACCGCTGATCGAAGCGCCTCGGCTCAGCTTGATCTCAAGCCCTGTCACATCGCCGCTGACGATCTCAAAATCGACCTGATCGGAGTAAAAATCGGTCTTCTCGAGATTGGCCACACCGACCTTGTAACGATTGGGCGAGAGGCCTTCGAGTCGAAACTCGCCCGCCGAATTGGTGGGCCAATTTACCAGGTTGAAGCTGGCGCTGGTCGAATTGCGGGTCTCTTTCAATATGCCATAGTGGATCATCACGCCGGGGACCGGTCTGCCGGTTTCGGCATCGATCACACGGCCGCTGGCCGCATAACCTTTGGTTGGACGGGCGATTCGGATATCCACATTTTCGTTTTCGCCGCCGGGTTTGATCTCGATCACTTTCGCCTTTGATTCGTCGGTGGCGTCGGGATGATAGGTGCGCCTGTAAAATGCGCCCAGTCGCGTATTGATCTCTTCAGGAGACGATCCTGCCGCAACCAGATAACGTCCCGCTTCGATCCCGAAAATTCGATAGTTCCCCCGGTCATCGGTCTCCTCGCGCCCAAACGGTTCGAACGCGTTGGTTTCGATTCTCTTCCCTTGCTGATCGAGACGAAAAATGGTGACCGATTCGGCGATCACGGGTCGTCCATCTTCATCGGTGACTTTGCCGGTCACCACGCCTCCACGCGTCATCGTGATATCGACATTCTCGAGATTATCGTTCTCCGCTACATTCACCCCCTTGCCGGAATTGTCTCGCCTTCGGCGCTCGCTCGTATGAACCACATATGCCGGAGCGTGGGCCAAGAGAACATATCCGCCGGCGGCCACATTTGATAATTTGTAGCGTCCTTCGGAGTCGGTCGTCGCCGCCAGTAGAGCTGGAATTCCAAGACCGGAGTCCATCCGCCTCCAATCGTCGGTCCGGAGCAAAATTACTTCGACGCCTGGCGCAGGCTGCCCCTCGACGGTGATCCGACCCGAGATTGTGGCTGTCGCTCTTGTAGCGGAGGTTGAAGTTTGAGCGATCCCTGTTGAGACAACCAACAGGAGCAAAACAAACATTGAAAGAAATCGAAGTTGAGCTGAGTTCATAGACACCTCTTTCAAAGCTCTTCGCAGAGCTGTTTGTTATCATTTCACTTCGCTAAATTGAGAACATAATCTGTTACACATTTCCATCTATTCGCATTCGAGCAATCGTCCTTCACCACAAATTGCGACAAAGCGGCGCGAATCCGCTAACGCGAATAAAAAAAGTGTTCTGAGGAGTTCGACGACCTGTTCCCTGCCGCCGAGTTCGATCAGCGCAGCGCGGCGCGCCTCCGCCGGAGCTAGATCTTCGCTGATCTTCTGCTCGATGAACAACTCCAGATAAGCGTCAATCTCTTCGGTCAGTTCCTGTTCCTTTCGCGCTTTGTTGAACAGGTTGCGCCATAGACTGGATAGACGAGGCAGTAGCGGCATGATTTTCTTTCTCCCCTCTCTCTACTGAAGAGTATTCATTCGTCGCGCAACACCATCATCGGGTCTACGCGAGTCGCCCGCCGCGCTGGAATCAGCATGGCCGAGAGCGCCGCGCCAGCCATTAAAATGGCGGTTATGGCGTAGCTGACGGGATCCAGAACGATGACTGTGAATTCCTTGCCTCCCAACAGCGGCGTCAACGTTGAAAATAGAGTCACGGCAGTGATGAGGCCGATCAGTAACCCTAAAGCCACGGGACGCCCGCTGGTCCCCAGAACGGCGCGATAGATGTCTTTTTTCTCCGCGCCGAGCGCCATGCGAATGCCCATCTCTTTGGTTTGCCGGCTGACGGCAAAGGCGACCCCGCCATAGATGCCAATGACCGCCAGAAGGACCGCAATGGAGCAGAGGAAGGCCACGAGCCGAGCCTGTCTCCAAAGGTCTTTCATCGACACGTCCCGGAACGACTGAATCGTTCCCACATTGATATCGAGTTCGGGAGCCAATTCCCGGGCGACGGCCGTGATGGCGCGCGTGAGCGCTGCGCCGTCGCCCGAAAAGCGCACGAGCGGGTGGGGCGGGACGATCCCATTCAGATCAAGCGGCTGATAGATCATCGGGTCGTCCGGCATTCCGGGTCTCTGGCTCGAAATGTCGCGGGCGAGGCCGACGACTTCGAAGGAATGGCCTTCACTGTCTCGCAGCGTCCGGCCGAGCGGATTTTCATTGGGCCAGAACTCGCGGGCGAGTCGCTGCGAAACAACCACCGAACACACAGCCTTTCCGCAAGGAGGATCATTTTCGCTGATCGCGCGCCCGCTCATGATTGGAATCGCCAGGGCGCTGAAGTAATTCGGCGACACCCAACGGGTAACTGCCTGCCGCATCGCCTGCTCCTCGGCGCGACTCGTCCACACATTTATAAATTGTGAGGGTTTTGAGTGAGCGACGGATTTGACATCCGGAATCTCCCCCAGGCGCGCGGCGAGAGCGCGGTGCAAGGATTCCCAATTGCGCGGATGATTTCCGAGATCCTT
>DATEMG010000721.1:0-13931 GCA_035275805.1 Blastocatellia bacterium | reverse complement strand
GCCAATTCCATCCGCGTCAAGAGATCGTTGAATCGAGGGTCGAGGCGTAGAGGATCGAAGCGCGGATCGGCGCGGAGCCAGACCAGGCGCTCCACGCGCTCGTCGTAGGCCTTCTCGAGCAGATCGATCGCGCGGTCGTTTTCGCCCAGGCCG
This sequence comes from Blastocatellia bacterium, assembly GCA_035275805.1. Lineage (GTDB taxonomy): Bacteria > Acidobacteriota > Blastocatellia > RBC074 > RBC074 > JAJVID01. The sequence goes on along the minus strand of DATEMG010000721.1, from coordinate 13,778 downwards.
ATGTGGATGAGCGCGAAATGGAATGGAGAGACGCGCCGCTCCCCCGGCGACCGCCGCAATTCATCCATCACCCGCAAGGCCTCCTCGCGCTTGCCCGCTTTGGCGTAGGCGTATCCGAGTTCGGACTTGACCAGCGTGCTTTTGGTCGCGGAGGTAACGGCTCTTTGAAGCTCGGCGAGGGCGTCGTTGTATTTGCCTTGCAGGTCGTAGCCCAGCGACAGGTAGCGCCGCGAGGGGAAGAAATTCGGATCGAGTTTGAGCGCCTGTCGGGCCTCCCGGATGGCGCCTTCGGCGTTGCGCGAGAGATAGTTGATCCAGGCGGGATGCGAGGCGATGATGGGCGAAAACGGATCGAGTTTGCGCGCCTGCTTCGCCTCTTCGAGCGCATCATCGGTTTGTCCGACCACGGCCAGCAGGCTGGCATACCATTGCCGGGCCGAGCTGTAATTTGGGTTTAATTGGATGGCGCGTCTGTATTCGCGCCCGGCTTCAGCCCAGTTCCATTCCCACAGGAAGTAGATGAACGCCCTGGCCGCATGGGCTTCGGCCAGGTTCTCGTCGAGCGCCAGAGCCTTCTCCGCCGCATCCTTCGCCTTCGGGAAAGCCTCGCTTCCCGGCAATACGCTGTAGTTGACCAACATGCTGTAGCAATCAGCCAATCCCGCGTAAGCCGCAGCGTTGTTCGGATCGATCTCTATCGCCTTTTCGAAGAATTTGGCGCCCTCCTGAATGTTATCGGCGGTGCGTTTGCTCCAGGCGTTGCGGCCTTTCACATAAAGCTGCTGGGCCTCGAGTCGGCGCTTCTCCTCGCCGCTCAGTTTCAGCCGCAGTTTGTCGGAGACATTGCCGGCGATCTCCTGCTGGATCAGAAGCAGGTCGGAGATTTTTCGATTGTACTGTTCGCCCCACAGGTTACGGTTGTCGGGCGCGTCAACCAGCGCGATGGTGACTTGCAGGTCGTCACCGCGCCGGATTATTCGCCCGGTCAGCACGGCGTGGACGTCCAGGGCGCTCGCCACCTCCCGCGGGTCGACTTCGCGGTCTTTGTAACGCTGTACGGCGATGCGCGGTTTGACGTCAAGGTTCGGTAGTTGCGAGAGGCTGTTGATGATGCTGTCGGTGATCGCGTCGCCGAGAGCGGCGGTGTCCGATCCCGCCTGTGGGTCGTCATTCTGAGTGACGAACGGCAGAACGGCGATTGAGTCGATCGTGTGATCGCGGTTGATGACGAATGTCAACGTCGCGATGACGATCAGAGAAAGCGCGACGAGCGTGAGCAGGAATCCTCGCTTGTGACGTTTGATTTCGCCGACGATATATTCCGCGCTGGAAATCGCGCGAACAACTATCGGTTCTGACTGCGACGCGCTTGAGGACGTCACAACGATTCTCGACCCGCTGGAAGTCTCCGCGTTGGCGGCGTAACTCAGCGTCGTCGTGGCCTCCAGTTCGCGTTTGAGGCTCTTCAGATCGAGCATCAGGTCCTTAACCGTTTGGTAGCGTTCTTCGCGGTCCTTGCGCATGGCCTTGGAGACGATGCGCTGCAATTCGAACGGCGCGCCGTAAGAGAACGAGGTGAGAGGCCTGGGGTCGCGGTCGAGCACCTGCGTCATCACGTCGATCGGCGTGGGGCCGTCGAATGGAGCGCGCCCCGCGACCATTTCGTAAAGCACCACGCCCAGGCTGAAGATGTCGGCGCGCGCGTCCACCCGCCACCCGCGCGCCTGTTCGGGCGCCATGTAAGTCGCCGTGCCCATGACCGTCCCCGGGTCGGTGTGGAGTGAGGGATACGGAGACTGGGAGACTGGGAGACTGGGCGACTGGGCGAAGGGGGGGAAAGTCTCCTGGCTTCCCTGTCTCCTTGTCTCTTCTTCCTCTCTTCGCCCCGTCGCCCCGTCGCTTCGTCGCCCCGCCTCTGCTTCTCCCGCTCCTGTTTCAATCAACTTCGCCAACCCGAAATCGAGCACCTTGACTATGCCGTCGCGGCGCAGCATGACGTTTTCTGGCTTGATGTCCCGATGAATGATCCCGGCCTCGTGCGCCGCCGAGAGCGCCGAAGCGACCTGGATGGCGACGTCGAGCGCGGCGATCACCGGCATCTTCCCGTCGGCCAGAATCTTACGCAGCGTCAATCCTTCGATGAATTCGGTGGCGATGAAATGCGTCGAGCCGTAATCGCCGATCTCGTAAATGGTGATGATGTTCGGGTGGTTAAGCGCGCTGGCCGCGCGCGCCTCCTGCTCGAACCTGAGCAGCCGCTGGTCGTCCTTCGTCCGTTCGTCGAGCAGCAGTTTGAGCGCGACCTTTCGTTCGAGCCGCATGTCGCGGGCCAGAAAAACTTCTCCCATCCCGCCGGCGCCCAGCGGCGAAATGATCTCGTAGCGGTCGAATTTTGTTCCAGCGACGACAGTCATCTTAGGAATCAAAGAGGTGTGGTTATTTTATAGCATTTAAGAGAAAGAATTTCAGCAGCGAATGAAAACAAATATTCACGAACGGCGGCAGGTCAGGTTACGAAAAACGACCGGAAGCTCAATAAAGGATTCACGCCCATTCGTTTTCATTAGCGGCTGGAATTCTCTCCTTTGAACGATAGAGAACTCAAAACCTGCGGAGAAATTTGAACGCGGAATAAAGTGAAGCCCAAAACTCGTTGAAGCCTTGGCGCCAGTCCCGATATATCAGTCAAGATATACCAGAGATTTGGACAGACGGCGCCGGATCGGAACGGTCAGGGGTTAACCAGTTCTTGAAATTCGGGATCGCTGCGCAGACCTTCGAAATCGATCTCGGCGCGGGCGCGCGCTGCGTTGAAGTTGCGGCGTCCTTCGACCGCTCTCCGCAGGTGTTCGATCGCGGCCGCCTTGTTGCCCATCATCGCGTGAGCGCAGGCGGCGTAATATCGCGTGAAGGGGTCGTCGGCGCCTTTGGCCAGGCGCTCCGCGAAACCGGCCGTGACGTGGCCGAACGCCTCGCGGGCGTCGTCCATGCTCCCCTGCCGCACATAGGCGCTCGTCAGCTTCTGATAGACTTCGATCAGCACCCGTTCTTTGAGCACATGATCGCTCTGGCGGGCAAAGACCACTTCGCGGTAATACTCCGCGATCGCGTCGTCGTATCGGCCTTGCAGGTAATAGACGTGGCCGAGCCGCGCGTAGGCGCCGATGATCTGCATACCTTCGTGGCCGCGCAAATATTGCTCCTGCGCATCGATCGCCCGGCGGGCCATCTGTTCGGCCCGTTCGAAATTGCCCAGGTAGGTCAGGCAGTGCGCCAGGGCCGGCGCGACCCAACTGCCTTCCTGCGCGTCATTGACCGCCTGCTCATACTCATAGGCGGCTTCCCGGAACAACCCTTTGCCGATGTAGTAGGCGCGGCCCAGAGCGGCGTGAACGAAACTGTCGTCAGGGGCGATCGCGAGCGCGCGCTTGAGCGCTCCGATGGCGTCGTCCACGCGGTCCATAGCGATGAAGGTCATTCCCAGCGCGCTATAGCTGTCCGAGAGCATGGGGCGCAACTCTATCGCCTTTTGCAGGTATTCCACCGCGCGATCGAGCAGCGCGGGATTCGTCAGAAACTGCGCCTTGAGCGAAAACGCGTAACCCATGAAGGCGTAAGCCTGCGCGTAATTAGGGTCGAGCGCAATGGCCTTTTCGAGGAGCTGGACCGCCTCGTCCAGCCCTGCGCGGCTGCCGCTGAACAACTCCATTCTGGCGCGGGTGCAAGCCTCGTAAGCTTCGATCACCTCGGTCTCCCGCTGGGCGGCGGCTTTCAGGTCGCCGCTGTCCATGTCGAGGTTGCGCGACAAATCGTGAACGATCTTGTCCTGCAAGTCGAAGACCTCGCTCATCCGCCCGTCGATCTTCACGGTCTTGAGCACTTCCCCCGTGGCGACCTCGACGAAGCGGGCGGTGATGCGCAGCATCTCGCCGAGGCGCTGGTATCCGCCGCCGATGATCCAGCGGGCGCCGACCTCGCGGCCGACGCGCGTGGCGAACTTCTCGTCGAAGTCGGTGTGGTTTTCGGCGTTCCACCGGCGCAGCGCTTCGTAAATCAGCTCGCGCCCGATGACGGTCATCCCCTCGAGGTTCTTTAAATCGGCGGTCACGGTCTCGGCGATGCCGACGCCGAGCCAGTCGTCTTCGGGGCTTTTAGTGACATTGTTGAAACGCAGCACGGCGACGCTCTTCTCCGCGCGCGGGATGAATGGACGCGCGCCGAAGCCTCCAGACCCACTTCTGGCCGGCCCGCTTCTGGCCGGCCCGCTCCCGCCCGATCCGCCCCCAGAGGACATAATCTGAGTGGTGTAGCCCGGGTTGGTCTCATAACTCGGGCCGGGCAACAACCGCGTCCTGCCCTCGCGTTTCAAAGCGTCCAGGTCGGCGCGAACGTCGCGCAGGTTTTGATAACGCAGCTCCGGCGACTTCTCCAGCATCCGCCTGACGATCGCCTCGAGTTCGGGCGGCGTCTGCAGATTGTACCGCGCGATCGGCGGCGGGTCCGAGTGGAGGATCGCGTCGACGACCGCGAGCGATGAACCGCCGGTGAACGCCGGGTGGCCGGCAACCAGTTCATAAGCTACGACGCCCAGGCTGAAGATGTCGCTGCGGTGGTCCACGTCTTTGGCCAGAGCCTGCTCCGGCGACATGTAGGCGAACGTGCCGATGACCGCGCCGGGAGTGGTCTTGACGAATTCGGTCGAGAAAAGGCTGGCCGTTTCATCATCATCTAGGGGCGCCGGGTCGAATTTGGCGACGCCGAAATCGAGCACCTTGACGCGGTTCTGGGGGGCGACGATCACGTTCGATGGTTTGATGTCGCGATGAACGATGCCACGCTCGTGGGCCTGGGCCAGCGCGTCGGCGATCTGCATGAGGATGTCTACAGCCTCCTCGATGGAGCATCCGCCCACGACCTCTTTTAGCGTTCGCCCCTCGACGTATTCCATGACGATGAAGCTGTAGCGCGCGCCGTCGCGTTCGACCTCGTCGATTTCGTAGATCGTGACGATGTTGGGGTGATTGAGGGCGGAAGACGCCTGGGCCTCGCGCAGGAATCGCGTCCGCGCCTGAGCGTTGTGATCGCCGTCGTCGAGCATCATCTTCAGCGCGACCGGGCGGCGCAGCCGCGTGTCTTCAGCCTGATAAACTTCGCCCATCCCGCCCGATCCGAGGCGCTTGATAATGCGGTAGTGAGAGATGGTTTCGCCGATCATAGAGTGGAAATTCTGATTGTGTGAAATAATGCAAACGAACCGCGCGCGGGGGAAGTTTCATTCTGCGCTACGGCCCAAAAATTTTCTAGTCGGACGGATGGCCAATATAAACGTGATGAATCTTACAGTTCGCCCACATTCGTAGAAAGAGTTTGGGCATAAGCGCCCGCATGACTCCCCCACCCGGCGCCGGCCGGCGCCGGGTTGTTCATTCCCAACATATTAACAGCAAAAATCTTTGAAGAGTTCCGACGCCAACCGGGATTTGGCGAGCGACTCTAGTTGTAGGCGGAAAATGAACAATCCGGCGCCGACTGGCGCCGCGGGGTATAGAATGAAGGACTCGGATAAGGATGACCAACGACCTGCGTAATTTTTTTGACAAAGCCTCGCGCGTTTCGGCCACGCTCGGCGACGCGGCGGCGGCGACGCTCTATCCGAGCGCCTGCCGAGTCTGCGGCGACATGATCGAATCGTGGCGCGACGGCGTGGCCTGCTCCGCCTGCTGGCGCGAGGTCGAACAGGATGCCGCCGATCTCTGCGCGAAGTGTTGGGCGCCGCTGCCGCCCGCGTCGCGCGCCGAGGCCGGCGCCAGGCGCTGCGGGCGCTGCGACCACTTCGCCTTCGACGTCGTTCGCACCTGCGGGCCTTACCGCGGGGCGCTGCGCGAGGCCGTTCTGCGGCTGAAAGGGGCGCCTCACATCCCTCCGCGTTTGCGGGGGGCGCTGCGACAGGCCTTCGTCGCGCTGCCCGATTCCAACCTGATCGAATCGATCATCCCTACGCCGCTGCACCCAAAGAGGCTCGCGGAGCGCGGCTTCAATCAGGCGGAGGTCATCGCGCGCGAGCTGGCCGAGCTGACCGGGTTGAGGGTGGATCCGACGGCCGTGATCCGCGTCAAAAAGACCGAGCTCCACCGCGCCGGGATGGGCGCGCGTGAGCGCGCCCGCTCGCTGGAGAAGGCTTTTCGCGTCCGGGCGCCGCGTCTGGTGGAGGGCCGCGTCGCGCTCCTCGTAGACGACGTGATGACCACCGGAAGCACGGCGGATGAGATCGCCCGAGCCCTGCTCGACGGAGGCGCCAGAACGGTTAATGTGCTGACTCTGGCTAGAGCCATGAATGAATTCAGCGTTTGACCACTTGCTGAAGCGACTTACGGCTGCTTAACATATATGACGACCCTGGTGATCTAATTTATCCTGACGCTGGAAATATTACGTGAGACGATCAAACCATAAACTTATGAAGCTGCTCTCGATTTTCAATCTGATGACTGACGACCTTGGTGTCGACCTCGGAACTTCGCGCACGCGGGTCTTCGCGCGCGGGCGAGGCATCGTGGTCAATGAGCCTTCACTGCTGGCTTACGATTCTCCGTCGAGCGAGGTCGTGGCCGTCGGCCTGGAGGCGCTCGAACTCGAAGGGCGCGCTTCTGAAGACATACAGATCATCAGCCCGCTGCAGGACGGCGTCGTGGCCGACTCGACCTTCGCTGGCAAACTGCTCGAATTTTATATCCGCAAGGCGCGCGACGGGCGTTCGCTGTCGCGGCGCGTGCTGATCTCGATCGCCGCCGACGCCAGCGACATCGAACGCTATGCGCTGCGCTACGCGGCCAAAGAGGCCAGCGTCGCCAACGTCCACTTCGTTAACAAAGGATACGTGGCGATCCTCGGCGCCGGCATCGACCCAGACGACCAGCGCGCGACGCTCGTCGTCGACGTCGGCGCAGGCACGACCACCATCGCCGCGATGGTTCACAACCACCTGATCTTCACCCGCACGCTTCGCCTCGGCGGCAACGACATGGATGTCGCGCTGATAGACATGATCAAGCAGAATCACAGCCTGCTGGTCGGCCCGCGCACCGCCGAGCGCGTCAAGATCGAACTCGGCTGCGCCGTCCCGCTCGACCAGGAGAACACCACCATGGTCAAGGGCCGAAGCGCCATCGCCGGCAACCCCGAAATGGCCATCGTCAACAGCCTCGAGATACACGACGCCATCGAAACGGTCATCAACCGCATCGTCCGCGCGGTCCAGGACGCGCTCGAGGCTCTGCCGCCCGAAGCCTCCGGGGACATTTACGACCGCGGGATGATACTGGCCGGAGGCGCGTCGCTGCTGGCCGGCTTCGACGAGCGGCTGTCGAGAGAAACCGACCTCTCCGTGCGGTTGACCGAAAGCCCGCAGCGCGCTGTAATCCGCGGCCTGGGACTGCTCTTCGAAAACCAACTCGCCCTTCGCAGGGCTCTCATCAAAATGGAAGCGTAGCCCCTGTCAGGTTTCAGGTTTCAGGTTTCAGGTTTCAGGTTTCAAGGATTGCTCATAACTGACACCTGATACCTGACACCTGAAACCTCATTGTTTTTAATCCCGGTTTAACTACCAGATATTGCGTCCTGTGGTATAATTCGCGCGTCATTTCAACCTCTTTCGGCGCGGCGCAGGCGTCAAACAGCCCGGCCTTTAATGATCGAGAGAGCTTGATCGGTTATATCAACAGTTTTCGTGAGGTGCGATCTTCTCGAGGCGGTCATTTAGCTCTACTATCCATTCCCAAGTTTTCGTTCAGTTCATCAGGCTCAATCGTGGCCTGAGGTTAGCGCTCGCGCCGTACACACCACCATCGACAACCAATCAAAATTCGCAAGCGCGCAAGGATCAATCGTCTGCGCCGGCCGGAGGCGGCGGCGCTTACGCTTTTCATGAGGTGTCGCGATGAATGGCAGAGTACTCGTCCTGAACTCGACATTTGAGCCGATCAACGTCTGCACGATGCGGCGGGCGATCGTCCTGATCCTGAAGGGTGTCGCGCGCGCCGAGGAGCGCCACGAATCCGAACTGCATTCGGCGCGCGCCAAGATACCGGCGCCTTCGGTCATCCGTCTGACCGAATACGTCCACATTCCGTTCGAGCGCAAGAGCCTCTCGCGCAAAAACATCCTGCTGCGCGATCATTACACCTGCCAGTATTGCGGCAAGGTCTTCAACCCGTCGGAACTGACGCTCGACCACGTCATCCCGAAATCGCGCGGGGGCAGCTCGAACTGGGACAACCTAGTCGCCTGCTGCAAACGCTGCAACAACCGCAAGGGAAACGCCACGCCCGAAGAAGTCGGAATGAAACTGGTCAAACGCCCGCAATCATTCAGCATGCACGTCAACCGCCAAATCATGCGCTACCTCGGCCGCACTGACGCCGCCTGGCGCAAATATCTCTACTATTGAAGAAAACAAGGGGCGGCGGCTCAACTTTGACCTTTTGATCTTTGTGCCCCTGAGTGTCGAGAGTGTAGACTGCGAGCTTGTCATCGGATTCGGATCGCCGCACGTTCGAAAATGATGGTCACGCGTAAGCTCACAGCCTGGTTAGCCCATTGTTACACCGCGCTCGGACTCGTCGCCGCGGCGGGGATGGCCGTTTTCATCGTGCGCGGCGACGCCGAATCGTTTCGGCGCGCCATCGCGCTGATGATTGTCGCGACGTTCATCGATTCGACGGACGGGTGGCTGGCGCGGCGCGCGCGCGTGAAAGAGGTATTGCCGCGATTCGACGGGGGCCGCCTCGACGACATCATCGATTTTCAGACCTACACATCGCTGCCGCTGCTCTTCATCTGGCGCGCGGGGATACTGCCGGCCGATCTGAATTGGTATTTGCTCGCCCCCCTGCTGGCCAGCGTCTACGGCTTTTCCCAATCCGATGCGAAGATTTCCGACGCCGGGGCTGCGAAGGGCGCCCGATCCGCCCACGCCGGAGGGCATTTTTTTGTGGGCTTCCCTTCGTACTGGAACGTCGTGGCGATCTATCTTTACTGGCTGCGGCCGCCCGTCTGGCTCACGCTCACGCTGATCATCACGCTTGCGCTCCTGACCTTCGTGCCCTCGCTCTACCTCTACACGTCGCGCGGCGGGCGATTGAGCCGTCTGACCAATCTGCTTTGCGCGGTCTGGGGCGTCCTTCTGGCGCTGATCGTTGGAGGCGCCTTCGATAATCCGAAGCCCTTCGTCTGGGCCTCGCTCGCTTTCCCGATTTACTATTTCGTGGCCTCCTGGGTGATTACGCTCGAACGCTGGTTCGGCGGGCGCACACGGATGAGGCGCGATCCTTCAGAGCTGAGGGCGGCGCCGAGGGCGACATTGCGGACGCGCCATGAGAATTTAGACTGAGGAGCTTTCATGTCCGACGCCTTGAAATGGTAAAAGCATGCCAAGTAGTAATGAATTGTGGTCTTCGAAAATTGAATGCAACCATCGGCGCCCCGCGCCACTGGTTGTATTTAATTCTCAAAGACCATAATTCGTTACTACGTGGATTTTCTGAGGATCAATCGATGGTTACTCCCGACAAAGTTCAACAACAGATCGTCGCCGGCATCCGCCAGTTCGTCGAACGCAAGGTCATTCCCGTGGCCAGGGAGCTTGAGCGCCGCGACGAATACCCGCACCAGGTCGTCGATGAGATGAAAGAGATGGGGCTGTTCGGGTGCAACGTTCCCGAGGAGTATGGCGGATTGGGCTTGGGTTACACCACCTTCGCGATGATCATTGAAGAGCTGTCGCGCGGGTGGATGAGCGTGGTCGGGCCGATCGGCACGCATTCTGTGATCTGCGACATCATCAACCGCTTCGGGACCGAGGAACAGAAGCGCGAATATTTGCCGGGGCTGGCCAGCGGGGAACGCCGGGGCGGATTGGCGCTCTCCGAAGCCGACGCCGGCACCGACGTGCAGCGCATCAGCACCGTGGCGACCCGCGTGGAGGGCGGCTATCTGATCAACGGTTCGAAGATGTGGATCACCAATGGGCGATACGGCGACACGTTCGCGCTCGCGGCCAAAACCGACGCCAAAGCCGATCCGCCGCACAAAGGCATCTCCGCGTTCATCATCGAGAAGGGCGCTAATGACAACGGGGCCTTCAAAGTCGTCCGCGACATCGACAAGCTCGGTTATCGCGGCGTTGAGACCTGCGAGCTCTATTTCGACAACCTCTTCGTTCCTGCGAGGAACCTGATCGGCGGGCATGAAAATGAGGGCTTCAAGCAGATCATGACGGGACTGGAAAGCGAGCGCATCAACGTTGCGGCGCGCGGCGTCGGATTGGCGAGGGCGGCTTTCGAAGACGCCGTTCGTTACGCCCAGCAGCGCCACACCTTCAACAAGCCGATTTGCGAGCACCAGACGATCCAGATCATGCTGGCCGAGATGGGCGTGAAGATCGAAGCCGCGAGATTGTTGACTTATTCGGCGGCCGAAAAGAAGGATCGAGGAGAACGTTGCGACCTGGAAGTCGGGATGGCGAAGCTATTCGCAACCGAGACCGCGCAAGAGGTGGCCTGGCAGGCGATGCGCGTCCACGGCGGCGCGGGCTACTCGAAAGACCTGAACGTCGAGCGTTATTACCGCGACGCGCCGCTGCTCGTAATCGGCGGCGGAACAAATGAATTGCAAAGGCTGATTATCGCCAGGGGCTTGATAGCAAAGTATCCTGTTTAAATGAAAAGCGCGGTTCGTAGTCTCGCCTTCAGGCGGAGGCGTCAGATGCGGATCTATAACCCGGTTCCGAAGGCTTCCGCCTGAAGGCGGGACTACGAACCGATTTTCGGAGAGTGAGTTATGAAAGTCGGTGTTCTTGTAGCGTCACTCATTTTCACTCTGGTCGTTTACGCGACCCAGCCCCAACTCAAAAAGGAAATAAGTGAATCGGAAGCCATTCGTTTGGCTGAAGAGTTCATCGTTGATAACGGTTATACAGACCTGCCTCCATCGGAGGACAAATCTAAGTTGAAGTGCGAGTCGGTCCATTGCGGTTTGGATGAACAGTCAATGAAGATCTATCGTCACAAAAGTTTGTTGCGCCAAGCGTATGGTGTTTGGAGGTATGACATGAAGAAGCGCGGAAAGGGATCATGGACAGTAGTTTTTCGTCATAATTGCGATCACCCCGAATACCGTCGGACTGTTCCTGATTGGGAGAAGATGTGCAAAACGCAAGGACGCGCAGTGACGATGGATTTATACGGGAACAATCTCCATATGATGCATCAGGATTGCTATCTGGAATTTGACGGTTTGAGAAAAATCGCTCCATGAAAAGAGGGTTATGAGCTACGGAAGATACTTAGAGGAATTCAGCGTCGGCGATGTTTACAAGCATTGGCCCGGACGCACCATCACCGAGCACGACGACACATGGTTCAGCCTGATGACGATGAACCAGAACCCGCTGCACATTGATGAACATTACGCCGCGGGCACGCAGCACGGGCGTCGCCTGGTCAACGGCACGCTCATTTTCAGCCTGGCGGTCGGGATGTCGGTGGCGGACGTGAGCGGGAAGTGCGTCGCAAATCTGGAATACGAATACATCAGGCACCTGGCGCCGACCTTTCACGGCGACACGATCTACGCCGAGACGGAAGTGCTCGAAAAACGCGAATCGGAGAGCAAACCCGACCGCGGCGTCGTATATGTCGAAACACGCGCGCGCAACCAGCGCGGCGAGGCGGTTTTGGTCTTTCGCCGCCGCGTGCTGATCCCGAAGAGACCGGTGAATGGAGTGTGATGCGGGAAATAACGATGATGAGGAGTCTGCTCTACGTCCCAGGAATTTCAGAACGGATGATTTTGAAGGCGCGCGATTCGGCGGCCGACGGCTTGATAATCGACCTTGAAGACGGCGTTGCGCCGAATCAGAAGCTCGAAGCTCGCGCGACGGTCGTTCGCACGCTTAATGAAATTGATTTCGGCGGCATGGAGATATTTGTCCGCATCAACGCGCTTGCCACTGAATGGGGATTGGAGGACGCGCGGGCGGTCGTCGCTGTCGGCGCCCCCGGCCTGGTCATCCCGAAGTGCGAAAGCGTCGAAGATGTGACCACAGTCGCCCCGGTCCTGCAGAGCCGGTATCACCAGCCGATAGGCGGGCAGTCGCGCAAGCTGCTATGCCTGATCGAAACGCCGCGCGGGGTCTTCGCCAGCCGCGACGTCGCTGAATCGAATGAACTGGTCGCCGGGTTGATGTTCGGAGCGGCGGATCTGTCACGCGATCTGGGTTGCATTCTGAGCGAGGACGAGACCGAAGTGCTGTTCGCGCGTTCGCACGTCCTGCTGGCCGCGCGCGCCGCCGGGGTCGCGGCCTACGATTCGCCGGAATTCGCGATTGAAGATTTGGAAGGCCTGCGGCGCAAGTGCCAGGCTGCGCGAAATCTGGGCTACGACGGCAAAACGGCCATCCATCCTTCACACATCGATACCATCAACGAAGTCTTCGCGCCGACCGCCGAACAGATCGCCGAAGCCGAACGGGTTATCCAGGCGATGGAGGCGGCGCAGGCCGAAGGCCTCGGCGTGATCAGGCTCGACGGCAAGATGATCGATCAAGTCCATCTGTCGGCGGCGAAGAAGGTCTTGGAGAAGGCGCGCCGTACGAAAGTCGCCTGATTGCTGCCTGACAGGCGTGTTGTTATGATCTCTATACCAGGTCCAGTATAAGGAGGCGAGTTATGTCACAGGCAGTTTTTGAACAGGTGTTGATAGGAATTCAATCGCTGCCACCCGAGTCTCTTGATAAGCTGCGCGAGATATTGAGCGCTCCAAGCGAGAGAGAGCAGAGGCTGGAGGCCGCGCGCGCCCTGGCCATGGCTGAAGAGGAAGATGGAGACGAAGAACGAAAATTCCGTCGCTTGGCGGACCAATGGCTACGCGAGACGGAGCATGCTTCGTCCGTCAAACAGGCCTGTATGCACCCATCCTATCAGCGCATAATCGGGATGGGGCCTGCTGTAGTTCCCCACCTCCTTCGCGAGCTTGAGCGGAATCCCGACCACTGGTTTTGGGCGCTGAACGCGATCACGGAAGAAGACCCTGCGCGCGCCGAAGACACGCTTGATGGCGCCAAGGAGGCATGGTTGCGGTGGGGCAGAGGGAAAGGATATCTGTAGTTAATGCCTGCCGACGAACACGATCCCTATCTTGAGGAAAGATTCCCGAAACTGCGCCCTGAGCTGTATCGCGTCAAAAGTCCCAGAGACCCACGATACAACTGTTTTGCTTTTGCGGCTAACGACACGCAACACATCTGGGAATACACCGGGCCAGGGCGGCTAGGCGGTTATTTTTGGCCTACCGAAGTCCGTGGAGACAGCCTGGAAGATTACATCCGAGTTTACGAACTCCTGGGCTTTCAAGTCTGTGAGACCGCAGACCTAGAGCCTGATGTGGTAAAGATCGCAATATACGTGGACCTCGATTCGCTCCCAAGTCATGTGGCGAGACAAACTCGCAGTGGAACCTGGAAAAGTAAGTTGGGTATACGGGGCAAGGACATTGAGCATGACGCGCTCGAATTGTTGGAAGGCGACGAACAAGACGAATACGGCAAAGAGGCAAAGTTGATGAAGAAACGCCGCTGTCAACTACTCCATCTAAGCGCGAGGACGCGCTGTAGATGGAGCTTGCGGTTTCAGGTTTCGTACTTGACGCTTCTTCAAAGTGGGACGAACCGCTTCGGGCCCCCTTGACTTCCTTCCGCGGATATTCGCAGAAGAAAAAACTTC
>DATEMG010000720.1:0-8302 GCA_035275805.1 Blastocatellia bacterium | reverse complement strand
ATCGCTTCCGCCTGTCAGGAATGGGACTTAGAAGTCTCATGAGACTTCTAAGTCCCATTCCTGACAGGCGGAAGCGATGCGAGGTCTGGAATTTGCTATATCAGTGTATGTCCCCGCAGAAGGTGAAGCCTTTTGCTCATTGCTGGGGCTTTAAGCGGTCAGAAGTGGAATGTAGGATCCCGATCCGGGCGCATCAAATAAGAACTGTCGTACGTTTCGGGTGCATTGAAACCGGAGTACGGTTTCAGGCCAGTGTCTTTTCAGACGGCGGCCACCGCTTGCCGAGTCCCACTAATGATCACGAGGTTTCTACCTTGCTGCTGCGCCGTGGATTTCAAGTAGGAGGAGTAAGGACAGGTAGATTGTGCAACCGATTCTTTCCCGTTCAATTGTGTCTATCACTTTCCCTGGGAGGTAAAACATATGTGCGATTACTCTTTGCATGGCATCAAGAACCGGCTCGCTAATGAAGGCGAGCATTTGTTCGTTCACAAGTTTCACACCGGCTCAAAAGGGCTGGCTTCAGTTACCGATCTGAGGAATCTCGAAAAACCGGCGCCGGCCCCGGCGGGCGCGGGAATATGGTCGAGATTCAAATGCTGGGTCGAAAATCAACGAAGATGGATTAACGACGATTTGAAGAGGGCGCTGCCGGCGGTTTGCATTCCTCCGGGCGCTCGCTTGCAGGTAGATGGGATTCCGGCGCCACTGCAGAAACAATTCGGGGTGGGCTCTTGTGAAGAAGTCACATTCGTCCAACTGACCGCCGAGCCGTTCAGGTACCGGGACGCCATACGCTTCAACAACGGCCAGGAAGTCCTTCTGCAAAAGCTCTCTGACGGGCTGAGAATGGACGTGCTGAGCCTGGCGCTCGCCGAGGAGATCCCGGTTCCGAAACCGGCCGCGAGGTCTTCGATACTCGAACAGGTCAGCGTCGGATAAGCTTCTCCCTGCACGTGTTTTGTCTCCTCCCCTGCGGTAAAAAAAAATGGAATGCAGAATTTGCAATCAACGGATCAGCTTCGTTAAAGGCAACCACCCGGGGCGGAAGAGAAAATCGACCCGGGCGGTCCACGAAAGCGAATTGTCAGACGCTCTGACACAGGCGAATGGTGAGGTCGTGACGCCACATCCCGGCGTTCAACGCAAACTGCGGCAGGAACTCGAGGGGAAACACCGTCGCGAACAGCAGGCGGCGGCGGAGGCGCAGCCCACGGCCGCGCCTCCCGAGTCTGCTGATCAAGCAGAGAGCGCCGAATGGTATTCGAAGGCGACGGCCTGAAGTAATACCGATCCTAACAACGCCGGGAGCGCCAGAGATCGAGCGCTCGGCAGGAACTCTTGTCGTGCGCTAGATTCCTAGCGCTCCCGGTCTTCATCCGCCCTTCCCCTCCTCCATCAACCACTCTCTTTTCCTATCTTTCCATCTACCAGTTCCGAGTTGGCGATGACGCTTCTATTGTAAAACGGAGTTTTTCTTGGCCAGAGACTTCATTTGTGGAGAAAACTTAGCTCGACAGTTTGATCTAGCCTTTACGCAGTCGAAAAATCGAAAGGCCGCTGACGGCATGTTCGCCGTCAGCGGCCTTTCTTAAATCTAAGTGCTCGGAGCGAGAATCGAACTCGCACGGGTTGCCCCACACGCCCCTCAAACGTGCGCGTCTACCAGTTCCGCCATCCGAGCTTGAAAAGAACCTGGCGCTACTTCGAGGGTGAAGCAGCCGGGCTGGCTGCAGGACTCGCCGCAGGGCTCGCAGCGGCCGTGGGTGAAGCAGCAGGACTCGCTGCAGGAGCCGTGGCCGGTTTGGACGCCGGCGAAGGCTGTGGCGATGCGCCTTCGTCAACCACCGATTGCGTACCGATCCCCGGCAGCGAGAAGATCAGCGCGAGCAACATAAAGAGCATCGCCGCAACCACAGTCGCTTTTTCGAGCGGCTTCTGAGCGCCGCGCGGGCCGAAAGCCGTCTGGCTACCCGATCCGCCGAAAGCCGCCGCAACATCCCCGCCCTTCCCAGATTGCAGAAGGATCACCAGGATCAGGAACAGACAGACCAGAACGAAAATAACTTCGAGAACTATGAGCAGCAAGCTTAACTACCTTCCTTGAACGTTACGTGTGATTACCGGTCGTAATTGACAATCTTCGCGAAGCTCTCGGCGTCGAGACTCGCGCCGCCCACCAGCGCCCCGTCTATGTCGGCTTCGCGCATCAGATCGGAGATGTTCTCCGGTTTGACGCTCCCGCCGTAAAGAATTCGCAAACCGTCAGCGGTTGATTGATCGAAGCGTTGTGAAATCCACTGGCGAATGAACGCGTGCATTCGTTGGGCCTGTTCAGGCGTCGCAGTGCGTCCGGTGCCTATCGCCCAGACCGGTTCGTAAGCGGCGATGATACGCGCCAGGTCTTGGGCTGTCAAATCGGCCAAACTCCGCGCCAGTTGCGTCGCCACGACCTCTTCCTCGCGCCCAGCGTCGCGCTCATCGAGCGTCTCGCCGACGCAGACTATCGGCGTGAGATTGAAACCGAGCGCCGCGCGAATCTTGCGATTGACCGTCTCGTCGGTCTCGCAGTACATCAAACGGCGCTCGGAATGGCCGATGATTACGTGCGATGCGCCCGCGTCTTTCAACATGTCGCCGCAGATTTCGCCCGTGTGCGCGCCCTGTTTCGACTCGGTCGAGACGTCCTGCGCGGCCACTTTGATATTCGAGCCTTCCAATCGATCGGCGACGGACTTGATGGCGGTGTACGGCGGCGCGACGACGACCTCGCAATGATTCGCGTTCGCTACCAACGGCTTGAGCGCCGTAACCGTGGCCACGGCGTCGCCAATTAATTTATACATTTTCCAATTTCCGGCAATGACTGGTTTTCTCATAGCTCCTATGAAAATTCCTGGATAGGACTTATAGATCCTATATAACCTATAAGTCCTATTTCATTATTGAGGCTATTTGTCACTTAATGCGGCGACGCCTGGCAGTGTGTCGCCCGCCAGCAATTCAAGCGTGGCCCCGCCGCCGGTCGAGATGTGCGTGATCTTGTCGGCCAGGCCCGTCTCCTGAATCGCCGCGACGCTGTCGCCGCCGCCGATGATCGAGGTCGCGTCGCTCTTCTCAGAGGCCTCGACGACTGCTTGGGCGACGGCGCGGGTTCCCTGGTCGAACGGCGGCTTCTCGAACATTCCCATCGGCCCATTCCAGATGATCGTCTGCGCCGAAGCGATGATGTCGCCGTAATTCTTCTGTGTGGCTTCGCCGATGTCGAGTCCCATCTTGTCGGCGGGTGTGGCCTCGACGCCGACGTTCTCCGCGTTCGCGCCGTCATCAGGGCCAGCCGCCACGACATGATCGACGGGCAATTGCAGATTGACTCCGCGCTCTTTGGCTTCGACCTCGAGCCGGCCGGCGAGTTCGGTCTTGTCAGGCTCGACCAGCGACTTCCCAGTTTCCAGCCCGCGGGCTTTGAGGAAGGTGTAAGCCATCGCGCCGCCGATCAAAACGGCGTCGGCCGATTTCAGCAAGTTTTCGATCACCTGAATCTTGTCCGAGACTTTCGCGCCGCCAAGGATCACCACAAAGGGCCGTCGCGGATTGCTCAGGGCTTCCATCAGATAGCGTAGTTCCCTCTCCATCAGGAATCCTGCGGCGGATTGTTTGACGAACTTCGTTATCCCTTCGGTCGAGGCGTGCGCGCGGTGGGCCGAACCGAACGCGTCGTTGACGTAAACGTCGCACAGCGAAGCGAGTTGTTCGGAAAACTTCGGATCATTGGCCTCCTCCTCGGGATGAAAGCGCAGGTTTTCGAGCAACGCGATGTCGCCGTCTTTCATCGCGCCGACGACCTTCTCGGCCTCCTCGCCTACGCAATCAGCGGCGAACGCGATCGGAAGCCCGATCAATTTCGACAGGTATTCGGCCACCGGTTTAAGCGAATACTTCATATTGCGCTGCCCTTTGGGGCGGCCCAGGTGCGAAGCCAGAATCACGCGCGCGCCTTTATCAATCGCGAACTGAATCGTCGGGATGGCCGCCGCGATACGCGTGTCGTCGGCGACCTTGCCGTTTTCGAGCGGAACGTTGAAATCAACACGTATGAAAACTCGCTTCCCCGCCAGGTCGAGGTCGCGAATGGAAAGCTTGGACATACTTCTTCCTTCCTGAGATTGTTCGAGCAGATGACGCATTTTATCGGGTCGGGATGAATGGTCTGAAATAGTGGCGGAAGTTACCACAACTCAGGGGGATGAGCAAAACGGAGGGACAAGGAGACAGGGCGACTTGGCGACAGGGCGACGGGGGGGAGCAACAGCATCAATGAATCTTCTTATCCCTCTGTCGCCCCGTCGCCTTGTCCCCTTGTCTTTCTACCTCCTGGCTACCTCCTGGTTGTTCGCAACGCTTGCAGTTGCGCGCCCATATCCTTCACCAGTTTGGGGGACGCGAGACCGGCGGTGATCTCCCTTATTTTGCCGTTGGCGAGCTGAGTGTTGCTGGCCTGATGGGTGACGACGTAAGTCCACGTCCAGCTCAGAAAAGGCAGCGTCACGTCCACGACCAGGTCAGCTTCCTTGACGTCGGTGACGATCTTCAGCCCCAGCGCCTGAAAGTCGGGCTGTTTGAGCATTTCATCTTCCAGCACTTTCGGTCTGAGGTAGATCGTCTTCGAGCGGACGTGAATTGTCCTGGCAGACCGGGCCAATTCAGCCGGTTCGGGTTTGGCGGGCGGCGCTCCGCTTTCTGAGACGGCCAGCGTCAACTGATCGGATTGATAGCCTTCGATAAGGGCCAGCGGGCGCTGCTCTGCGCCGGCGCCTAAATCGCGCTGGGACTCCGCCGGCACATTTGTCTGCAAATATTTGACGAGCCGATCGAGCGTGACCTCGCGCGCGCCTCCCGCCGCCCGGCCTTTCAGAGCCTCGATCAACGCGGCGGTGAAATAGCCCTGCTTCTTCGCCTGTGATTCGTAAGCGCGCTGCCCGACGCTCGTCGACAGCAGCATGGCGAATGCGGCCGCCTCCTGATTGCGCGTGTCGAAGGTCAATCCGCGGGTGAACGCTTCGCCGAGAGGCTCGCGCCGAAACGCGTCGAAGATGAGCATTACCTGGCCGACGCCGCTCGCCCGGATCGACTCTTTGATCCGCTCGACGCCGACGGCGGTCTCCGCGAGCAAGGCGTCATTGCCGGTCAGCGCGTCGGAGGGAAGCAGATAACTCTTCCCGCCGCGCTCGACGACGTGGCCGGCGAAATAGATCAGCAAAAGGCCGTCGCCCGAAACGCGATCAGGCAGGTTCGTCAGTTGTCGCAGGATCACGCTTCGCAGCGGCTGTCGCTCGGCCGGTTCGCCGGTCGCTAGCAGGACGATCCGATCTTTGCGAAACCCCGCGCGCTGCTGAAGCGTGTCGGCCACAGCGCGCGCGTCGGACGCCGCGTAATTGAATTTGCCGGCGCGCTCATCCAGATAATCTTCGACCCCGATGACCAGCGCGAAGCGGTTTTCCTCCGCCGGCAGATCGTCGAGGAGTTCGGTTCGCCCGGCGAGGCAGGGCCGGTCGGTGGTCAAGAGCGATTTGAGCGCAGCCAGCGCCTCTTCGTGCAGTTGTCGCGAGCCGGAAGCCGCGCTTAGAGAAATGACGCGCGTATAGTCCTCTATAAGATTGTTTGCGATCGGGTTGATCTCCGCGCAGAGCGATTGCCCCTCCTTGCTGGTCCTCCGGCCCTTCGGAAGGGCTTGATATTTCTCGATCAACTTTTGGTAGATAAGGTCGTTGGCGAGCGCGCGCAACCAGTAGGTGTTTGGGTCGTTGGCGCTCGGGCCGTCCTTCGATTGCGCGGCTTGGGTAAGAAAAACTATCGCGCTCTCGGCGTCGGGTTCCGGCTGACGCAGCAGGTAAAGCCCCCGGCATTGATAGAGGAGACTGAGACTGTTGGCTCGTAACCTCTCGTACTCTTCGGCGTCGAGGCCGGGCGGCGGAGTCTTCTCTTTCAACAGCTCGAGCGCCTGATCGGTGTATGACCGGCTCTGTTCCAGATCGCTGTAAAAACCTCCGATCATTCCGCGCCCCGTGGCCAGGGCCAATTGCGACGTGATCTGCGCGGCGACCGCCCGATCAGGCCCCCGGCTCAATATCTCGCGCCCCGTCACCAGCAGCCGGTCGAGACTCGCCGCGCCGGGGTTGGCCGAGAAAGCCTTGTAAGCGACGTCGAAGATTTCGAGCGTCGCGCTGCGGTTTCCCGATTTGATCACCGTGGCGTGTTCGCTACGCGGATGCCGACGCAAGAACTCTTTGCCCAGCGCCAGTCGCCTCGCCGGGTCCTGCTTTTCATTCGAGTAAGCCGCGTAAGCGGCGCGTTCTTCCTGCAGCAGGAGCGCCTGCCTGGTCTGCGCGCCCGCGCCTCGCCTGGCCAATTGTTCGAAGGTCGCCTCGGGAAGCCTGAAGGCCAGGCCCCGCTCTCGTATCTCGCGCGCTACGACATCGTCATCGATTTTGCTCTCGATCAATTGTTCAACCTGTTTAAGCGTCAACGGGGGAGTGTCCTGAAATGACAGAGGCGCTTTAGCCGAAGTCGAAATCGGCGCGGCGTAGCTACTGGTAAACAGCGCTAGAATCAGAAACATCTTTAGCATAAGCGATTGCTCCTGCTGAACACCCTACTCTTCGGAAGATGCGCGGACAACATTTATCTAGGCTTAAAAATTCTGATCATGGCGTCGATCTGGCGTTTAAGCTCCCGCGCCTTCCCATGCTCCGGATTTAGCCTGAGGGCCTTGTCGCACTCGCGGCGCGCGGCCTGATACTGGCTTTGCCCTAACAGCTCCCGCGCCCGTTCATAATGTTTATCCGCCAATTGCCGGTCCTCCTGCCGAGGGCGATTAGCCGGCGGCGGGTTCTCATCCCGCCGATCCCGAGGGCGGGAGTTTGTCCTTGGCGGCGGCGTTACGACGGCGGTCGGTTTCGGCGACGGCGCTTGAACATTCGTGACGGAAGGCGAAGGCCTCAAGGTCGGCGAAGGCGTTGGCGGGGTCGCGACTGAAGCCTGCGAAATTTCCCGCCGGCCGTCGCCGGAAACGTCGCCGGAAACGTAATGATAAAGGGCATAGCCGCCGGTGGCCAACGCCGCCACGATTATCGCCGCAGAGAGCGTGGAAGGTTTAAAGCGGCCCGGTCGCTGAACATTGGTCGAGAACGTTCCCCGCAGAGGCGGATCGACATACATACCTTCCGTTGTCCGTTCCAGCGGATTATGCCCTCTTTGAATGGTTGTTTCTCCGGTCGCCGTGACATCGTCTTCCACCGAGTGTGAGAAGGCCTGGTTGAGCGCCGCACTCAATTCGACGGCGCTCTGAGGACGCCGCGAGGGGTTTTTCGCGAGCATGCTGGCGACCAGGCGTTCGACCGCGGGCGGCGTCTCGGGCCGCACTGTGATGAGCGGAGCCGGTTCCGCGGTCAATTGCATCTGGATCACTTCTCCAATCGATGGGCTGTTGAATGGTGGCTTCCCGCTGAGCATCCGGTAGAGAATGACTCCGAGTGAGTAGATGTCTGAACGCCCGTCTATACGCCCGCCAACAGTCAACTGCTCCGGGCTGGCGTAATGCGGAGTGCCCACCACGGTCGAAACCATGGAGCTGGCCAATGTCTCTCCGAGCGCCTTTCCGATGCCGAAGTCGAGCACCTTGACGTGATCGCGCGCGCTGGACGAATTAATGAGCATGATGTTCGCCGGTTTGAGGTCGCGGTGGATGACGTTTTTGCCGTGAGCCTCGCCGAGCGCCGCGGCGATCTGCCGCGCGATTCCCGCCGCGCGACCGAAGCCGAACCGCCCTTGCCTCAACAGCTCTTCGTCGAGCGTGCGCCCCTCGAGCCACTCCATAACGATGTAGGCGATCCCTTCATCGGTGCGCCCGGCGTCCTTCACGTCAACGATGTTTTCATGTGAGAGCCGCCCCGCCAGCTTCGCCTCGCGCTCGAACATTTCCACTACACGCTCTTCGCTGAGGGCAAGATTCGGCTGGAGGATTTTGAAGGCGACGCAGCGGTCTATGCCGGAATGATAAGCGTAATAAACGGCGCCCATTCCCCCCAATCCAACCAGAGCGTCAATACGATATTTGTCCAGCAGAGTCCTACCCACCAGATGGTAGGGGTCGTTCAACGACAGAACCGAGCGGTCCTGCGGACACAGACGTTCAGCCGAGGTGAAAGTTTTTTGACAAGTCGGACAAAATTTAGCGGCCATCGCACGCAAACAGTATGAGATGTGAGGCCACTTTTCAATGCGGAATGCGGAATGCGGAATG
>DATEMG010000719.1:0-3502 GCA_035275805.1 Blastocatellia bacterium | reverse complement strand
CTTGCCTGCTAGCTTCGGTCAGTCGGTCATTGCCGGAACCCCCGCAGGCAAGGATGCCTGCGCTCCCAGGCGCCGCGCCATTTTCTGAGGAGAGCCACTATGCAACACCCTAATTTTTTTCATGTAGAGGCTTCCGTCCGTTTCTTCAAGACAACACTGCTACTCATTCTCGCGTGCGGCGTCGCGCAGGCCCAGAACTTCCAGGCGACTATAGTCGGCCAGGTGGTTGACCCTGCGGGCGCCACAGTGACCGGCGCCAAAGTCACGATAACGGCCCAGGGCACAGGGCGAGCGGCCACGGCGACGACCAGTGGCGATGGCGGATTCGTCATCCCACAATTGCCTCCCGGGGTTTACGATTTGAATGTGGAAGCCGCCGGCTTCAAACGCGCGGTCAAATCCAATTTTACGTTGGAGACCGGGCAGACCCGGCGCGTCAACTTCCAACTCGAAACAGGCGCGGTGAGTGACACAGTCACGGTCACGAGCGAGGCCCCGCCGATCAACACCGACACCTCGAGCAAAGGCGAAGTAATTGTCCAGAAGCAGGTGCAGGATCTGCCGCTCAACGGGCGCGATTTCATCGCCCTCGCGTTTCTCGCGCCGGGCATCTACAGCCGGCCCTCGGACGACGATCAGGGCAACAGCTTCTCCGCCGCTGGCACGCGCACCGATTCGGCCAGTTTCACGCTCGACGGTGTGGTCAACCGATCCGACCGCAACGGCGGCGTCGGCGTCAACACGTCAGTCGAATCTATTCGCGAGTTCAGCGTATCGACCTCGACCTACTCGGCCGAGTACGGGCGCACGGCGGGCGCTCAGGTCAACGTGGTTTCCAAATCGGGAACGAACCAATTTCACGGCTCGCTCTTCGATTATCTGCGCAACGACGTCTTCGACGCGCGCAACTTCTTTCAGCCCGCCGGCGAAGACAAGACGCTCAAGCGCAATCAATTTGGCGGTTCCCTGGGCGGTCCCGTCACGCTGCCGGAGAAACTTTTCGGACCGGCCAGCTACAACGGCCGCGACCGCACGTTCTTCTTCTTTAATTACGAAGGAACGCGCGAGCGCCGCTCCGCCGTGTCGCTGCAAAACGCGCCGAACGAGGCCTGGCTGCGCGGCGATTTCCGCAACGTGCGCGGACCAGGCCCCGACGGTATTTTGGGCAACAGCAATGACACCAACCGTGTTCTGTTCATCGATCCGGTCACGCGCCAGAAGCGCGAATTTCCGACGCCGAACGTAATCCCCGAATCGATGTTTCACCCCGTCTCGAAGCGGATGCTGCAGTTCATTCCGGCGGCCAACATCGCGGGAACGCTGGACGGTTACAACGCCAGCGGCGTGAACGACGTGAACCGCAACCAGTATCTACTCAAGATCGATCAGCGTCTGTCGCAGAACAACAACCTTTTCGCGCGCTGGGCGCGTCAGACCAACGACAGCTTCGATCCGTTTCCGTCTGCGCGCAATTTCTATCCCGGCTTCGGGCGCGACGTGGTCAACCGCTACGATTCGGTCGCGCTGTCCGACACCCACAGCTTCTCGCCGACCACAATCAACGAAATCCGCCTGGGCTTCTACGAACAACGCAATCAGAACCTGGGCGAGAACCGCGATCAGGATTGGAACGCCGTCTTCGGCATTCCGGGCCTGAGCGTCACGCCCGATCTGCAAGGCTGGCCCGCGATCCGCATTGACGGCTTTTCTGAGTTCGGCGACCGACCCAACGACCCGTTTATATACACGATGAAGAACCTGCAACTCTTCGACGTGCTGACGATGGTTCGCGGAAGCCACAACTTGCGCGCCGGCGCGGACATTATCCGCTCGACCTATCTGGAAGCCGATGTGCGCAACGTACGCGGCGATTTCCGATTCCGGGGCCGCACGTCCAGTCCGAACAGCGCCGCGCTCCCGGGCTTTTATTCGTTCGCCGATTTCCTGCTGGGCGTCCCCGATTCGACGCAGCGGCAGATCGGCGCGCCTCCAAACGATCTGAATGGATGGCAATACGCCTTTTTCATACACGACGATTGGCGGGCGCGGCCGTGGCTGACGCTCAATCTGGGCTTGCGCTACGAGCTTCAACTGCCGATGAAGGAGTCGCGAAATCTGCTGGCCAACTTCATCCCGGAGCAGGGACAGGTCGTCACGGCGGAAACTCCGGGCTTTCCCGAGGCGCTGCTCGAAACAGACAGGAACAACATCGGGCCGCGAGTCGGCTTCGCTCTGCGCCCGTTCAAAAACGACCGCACGGTGATTCGCGGAGGCGGGGGAATCTATTACAGTCTCGAAACGTTCAACGTAGCGCGGCAGCAGTTGGCCGTGACCTTCCCGTTCCTCGTTCGCGAACAGTATTCGCGGCAATCGTCCAACCCGCTGCTCATTAACTTCGGCAATCCGTTCCCCGAACAGATTCGCGCGGTTCAGGGCGTCAACACGCCGGTCGGCGCGCAACTCGAAAATCCGACCCCGACCTTCTATCAATACAATCTGACCGTCGAGCGCGAGCTGGCGCGCGACCTCGCGCTCGAAATCGGCTACGTCGGTTCGCAGGGACGCCATCTGGGGCTGCGCTACAACATCAACGCCAATTATCCGACCGGAGGGCTCAACGCGCAGGGGCAGGTGATAAACGCGCGGCGCTTTCCGCAATTCGCCGACATCACCTATCAGGAGCAGGGCGGCAATTCCAGCTACAACGCGCTGCAAACTTCGTTGCGCCGCCGGGCGCGCGGCGGCCTGACGCTGCTCGCGTCCTACACCTTCTCTCGCGCGATTGACAACAACTCATCGACCAACAACTCGACAACCGGCGCGCAGCGCAATCCGCAAGACGTCCGCAACTTCGCCGTAGAACGCGCCGTCTCCGACTTTCATCGCCAGCATCAATTTTCGGGCAGCTTCAACTATGAACTGCCGTTCGGCCGCAAACGCGCGCTCTTTTCGGGGGCGAGCGGATTTGCCGAGGCTTTGATAGGCGGCTGGCAGTTTAACGGCGTGGTGACGCTCCTCTCTGGGCGCCCGTTCACGCCACAATACAACGCGCCCGACGTGTCGCAACAACGGCCCGATCTGATCGGCGATCCGTACGCGAACGTCCCGGACGGTCTATATTTCAATCCGGCGGCGTTCACGCGCCCGATTCCCACGGCGCAAGACCCGACCCTGTTCGGTAATGCGGGGCGCAACATCCTGGTCGGCCCAGGTTTTCGCAGCGTGGATTTGTCGCTGTTGAAGAATTTCCAGTTGAGAGAGGGGGTGCGGCTCCAATTCCGCGCCGAATCGTTCAACGCGTTCAACCACCCGAATTTCCAGATACCGGTCAATTTCCTGGATGACAGCGACGTCGGCCGCGTGAGGATCACAGCGAATGAAGGGCGCGAATGGCAGTTCGCGTTGAAGCTGATATTTTGACATCCGTTTTGTATAGGCAAGGTAAGGGACGGTCAATGAAGGTAGCGACAAGTTTGTCTTTGGTTTTGTTTTTAGTCTCATC
>DATEMG010000718.1:0-5315 GCA_035275805.1 Blastocatellia bacterium | reverse complement strand
CTTGCCTGCTTGCTTCGGTCAGTGGGTCATTGCCGGAAACCTCGCAGGCAAGGATGCCTGCGCTCCCAGGCGCCACCCATTTTCTGAGGAGATCGTCTAGGCATGAGACGCATGTTGGCCATATTTCTCACCCAGGTTTTTCTGGCAGGCTCATTGCCTCCGCGCGCCATTTCGCAAACGGGGCAAACGGGGCAAACGGGGCAAACGGGGCAAAAAATGCGTCGCCGAGTTGTAACGACGCCAGAGTCATTGCCGGACGGCGTCGCCGCGAAAGACGTCCGCTTCTACAGCGAAGGCGTCGAGTGCCACGGAAAGATTTTCACGCCGAAAAATTTCTCGGCCACAAGCAATGCGCCTGCGGTCGCGCTGGCGCCCGACTGGGGCGAGACGGCGGCGGCGATCGAGAAATACGCTGCGCATTTCGCCTCGCGCGGATTGGTTGCGATGGTCATTGATTACCGCGGCTGGGGGAAGAGCGGCGGATTCCTGCAAACGGCGGCTGAGGTCAAGACCGACGACCGGCTCCGCTTCTCGCAGATGACCGCGCGAGTGCGCATACGGCGCAAGCGGCTCATCCCTCGGGAGCAGATCCTGGACATTCGCAACGCGCTCTACTACCTGCAGGGCGAGCCGGGCGTACATCGTGCGCGCATCGGCGTATGGGGCGCAGGCATGGCGGGCGGGCATGTGATCGTTATTGCCGCGACCGACGCCCGCGTCAAAGCCGCGGTCGCCCATACACCGATCATCGAGGGCAAGGACGCGCCGCGGAAGGCTTACGCGCCGACGGGCGAGTTGCTGCTTGCCGAACAGAAGCGGGCCCGCGCCGGTTATCTGCCCGGCGCCCGCGCTTTGAACGACGTCGAGACAAGGCTTGCCCTGGCCGAGTATCATCCGTTCTGGAGCGTCGAACAGATTCCGCAGACGACGGCCGTGATGTTCGTCATCGCCGAGAATGACGCCAGAGTGAATAACGAGACCAACGCCGTCGCCGCATCGAAGCTGCTCAAAGGGCCGACCGATGTCGCGCGCTTTCCGGGCGGCGCCCACGCCCAGATTGGCGGTGGCGCGGCGTTCAATAAGGCGGCCGACGCGGCGGCCGAGTGGTTTTCTAAGTATCTGTGACCGAGCCACGTTCCGCGCGGTCTTAATATATAGCGACTGTCGCCGATTCCGGCGGCCGATTTTTCACCCTTTTCGGGAGGTTGGTTATGAAATACGCGTTTGGCTTTTTCCTGTTCTGCGCGTTCGCGGCGTTCGGCGTCTTCCTATCGCTCGACACGTCCAACGCGACCTCTGCTGCGACCGTGACGTACGCCAAAGACGTCGCGCCGATAATCCAGAAAAACTGTGTGGTTTGTCATCGGGCCGGCGAGGTCGCGCCGATGTCATTTACGAACTACAAGGAGGTTCGCCCCTGGGCCAAGGCCATTCGCGAAAAGGTGGTGACGCGCGCGATGCCCCCCTGGTTCGCCGACCCCGCCCATGGCGACTTCTCCAACGACCCGCGCCTCTCGCAAAAGGAGATCGACGCCATCGTCGCCTGGGTCGAAGACGGCGCGAAGGAGGGCGATCCGAAGGATTTGCCGCCGGCTCCGAAACACACCGAGGGCTGGCAGATCGGCAAACCCGATGTCGTGCTCACGATGCCGGCAGAATACAGCGTGCCCGCCGAGGGCGTGATCCCGTACAAATATTTCGCTGTGCCGACCAACTTCACCGAGGACAAGTACGTGCAGTTCGCCGAGATTCGCCAGGGCAATCGTCGCATCGTCCATCACGTCATCGCGACCGTGCGCTACCCGGAACACGGTAATCTGCCGCAGCCCGGCGAGGTCAATCCGTCAGAGATCGGGGCCGCGCGACGGAGCACGGGTGAGCGTCCCGCCGATTCCGACGGGCGACTGGTCGGGTGGGCGCCCGGCGAAGCGCCGCTGGTTCTGAGGCCCGGACAGGCCAAGCTGGTCAAGAAAGGCTCAGCGCTGATCTTCCAGATTCACTACGTCACGACCGGCGAACCCGGAACCGACCGAACCAGCATCGGCCTGATCTTCTCGAAAGACCCTGTCGAAAAGCGCGTCATCACGGCGGGCGCCAGCCAGTCCAATTTCGCGATTCCGGCGGGCGATCCGAACTATGAGGTGAAGTCAGAGTTCGTCTTCAAGGAAGACAGCCGCATTGACAGCCTTCACCCGCACATGCACGTGCGCGGCAAGGATTTCAACTACACGCTGGTTTATCCCGACGGGACGTCGAAGCTGTTGCTCTCGGTGCCGAAGTGGGACTTCAACTGGCAACTGACATACGTCTTCAAGGAAGAGGTCCCCGCGCCGAAGGGAAGCAAGCTGATCTGCGTGGCCCATTACGACAACTCGCTCAACAACAAGTTCAACCCCGACCCGACGAAAGAAGTTCGATGGGGGGCGCAGACCTGGGAGGAGATGATGATCGGCTATATCGATTACACGCTCGACAAACAGGATTTGCGCAAGGCGCAGCCACAGGCTGGAAGTTCCAGCGGCCAATAAGCCGAACCCGTCCACAAAGACACACGAAGGGCGCGAAGAAAAAACGAAATCCTTCGTGATTCTTCGTGTGTCTTTGTGGACGAGCATTTGAGGAGGACCATCATGAAACGATTACTCATCAGTCTGCTCGTGACGCTGACCGCGGCTGCGGCATTGATCGTGAATAGGAACGAGGCCGCGGGCGTGACTTTCACCAAAGACGTCGCGTCGATCATCTTCAACAAGTGCGCCAACTGCCACCGTCCGGGCGAGGTCGCGCCGATGCCGTTCACCTCCTACGCCGAAGTCCGCCCGTGGAGCAAGGCCATCCGCGAGGCGGTTGTCGAACGCGAGATGCCGCCCTGGTTCGCCGACCCGCACACTTCGACGCTCAAATTCAGCAACGACCGCAGGCTTTCGCAAAAAGAGATAGAGGCCATCGTCGCCTGGGTTGACGCCGGGGCGCCGAAGGGCGATGACAAAGACCTGCCGCCGTTCCCGAAATACACGCCCGGCTGGACTTTCGGCGAACCCGACATGGTGATCGAGATGCCGATCGAATTCGAAGTTCCTGCCGAAGGCGAGTTGCCGATGCAGAACTTCTACGCGCCGGTTCCCTTCACCGAAGAGCGATGGGTCGAAAAGGTGGAATTACGCCCCGGAAATCCGGCGGTCGTCCATCATTCGATCGCCAACGTGGTCAGTCTTCCTGAAGGAACGAAGATCGTGAACGGCAAGGCCGTCCGCACCGACGGCTCATCCGCCGGACGACTCAACAACCAATCGGCTCGCGAGACCGGCGGCCTTAGCGAAGGTGGATCTCGCGAGGTCTTCCTGAGCCAGGACTCGTTCACACGCGCCGGCGCGTTCAAGCTGGTCGGACAGGCGCCGGGCAAAGGCTTCGAGAGTCATCACCCGGGAACGGCCAAACGCATCCTGCCGGGGATGTATGTTCAGTTCAACATGCACTACCAGCCGAGCGGGCGCCCCGAAAAAGACCGCTCGCGGCTCGGCCTCTGGTTCGCCAAACAACCAGTAACGCACGAAGTCCTCACGAAAGGAGTCAGCGATACAGTATACGTCGGCGGCAAGGAACTGAGCGAAACCCGCATGATCAACGGTCGCGAGGTCAAAGTTCGCGGCCGCATTCCCAATATCCCGCCGCGCGTCGACAACTGGGAGATTATCGGCGAGATGACGGTCAAGGAGGCGATTACGCTATACGCCTTCGCGCCGCACATGCACCTGCGCGGCAAGGACATCAAATACACGCTCGTATGGCCCGACGGCCGCCAACAAGTCCTGCTCGACGTGCCGAAGTTCGACTTCAACTGGCAACTCCATTACGAATTGACCGAACCGCTGAAGATTCCCGCCGGCAGCAAACTGGTCGCCCTCGCCCACTACGACAACTCGATCAAGAACCGCTATAACCCCGCTCCCGATAAAGAAGTCTTCTGGAGCGAGCAGAGTTGGGACGAGATGTTCATCCCGTGGTTCGAGTACACGGTGGATAGCAAAGTTCTTACCAAGCCGGCTGCGCAAAGCGCGAGTAAGCAGTAAAGGCGTGGTTCGGACGGAGCGATGAAGAAAAAAATGGCGACAAACTTTGGAGCGGCCGCGGAGGATTTCGCGCGGTTCCGCGCCGGGTTCCCCGATTCCCTTTTTGACCGATTGGCCGCGCTCGAAATCGGCGCCTCAGGAGAAACTATCGTTGACGTGGGAACCGGCACGGGAACTCTCGCGCGCGGATTCGCTCTTCGGGGCGCCAGGGTCATCGGAATTGACCCAGACGGACGGCTTCTCGATCAAGCGCGTAGACTCGACGTCGCCGCCTCCGCAACGGTTGAATACAAGATCGGCGCGGCGGAAGCCATTCCGCTGCCGGACGGCGTCGCAGACGTGGTTTCGGCGGGCCAATGTTGGCATTGGTTCGACGGCCGGAAAGCCGCAGGTGAGTTTTCCCGGATCGCCAAACCAAATGGCCGTGTCGTCGTCGCGTATTTTAGCTGGATTCCATTGCCCGGAACCGTTGTTGAGGCGACGGAGCGGCTGATCATGAAACACAACCGAAATTGGAACTTCGGAGGCGGGAATGGATTTGACTTCGGAAGTTTGCCCCATTTACAGGCGGCGGGCTTCTCCAAGGTCGAGACCTTTTCGTACGACCTCGACGTTCCGTATACGGCTGAAGGCTGGCGGGGTCGTATCCGAGCTAGCGCCGGCGTCGGCGCCAGCCTCGCGCCAGCCGAGGTCGAAGCCTTTGACGCCGAACTTGCCCGGTTACTGGAAGGATCGTTTCCTGGTGATTTGATAGAGATACCCCATCGGGTATTTACAATCATTGCGGCGCGCGCACGCGCAGGCTGACTTCGTCTCTGCGCCGCCGCTCGACCACAACTGACGCCAACCTTCGGTCACGGACGTTGACCGTCGATTACTAACGAAATGATAAGCATCCTGATTTTAGCGCTACTACTGTTCCAACAACCTGCCCAGCAGCCTTCACGGCCCACTGATCCGAACGATCCGATGCCGCCGCCGAACATGGATTACTTCGTCGGCTCGTGGACGTTTGAATGGAACGTGCCCGAATCGCCGCTTGGCCCGGCTGGCAAGTTTAAAGGCAAAGAGACGTATAAGAAGACGGCCGGCGGGGCCTACGAGAGCGAGATCGAAGGGGACGGTCCGGCTGGGGCTTTCAAAGCGCGCGCGACCACCAATTACAACGATAAAGAAAGGCAGGTCACGCGTTCCGAGACGGGATTGTTCGACGTCCCCCTCGTCAAGACCGGGCCGATCGGCGGC
>DATEMG010000717.1:0-5665 GCA_035275805.1 Blastocatellia bacterium | reverse complement strand
GAGCGTAGCCTCCGCTAACGTCCGCTCGCTACCGCTCGCGGTACTGATCCAGTCGGCGCCTTACGAAATCCAGATGTTTTGTTCGCCGACGTCCCGCTTCCGATGCGAGTCATTTTCCATTTTCTGTCCTGATCGGGCAGGAAGAAGATTACCTCACTCGCGGAAAACTTATTCACCCAGGCTCTGCCGCGTTCGACTCCAGACACATAAAAAACGTTATCGAGCGCGTCACCGCTCGTTCCGTCACCGGTAATTACCGCGACGCTCAAAATGCCCTGGACAGGGCGGCCCGTCCTCGGGTCCAT
Organism: Blastocatellia bacterium; assembly: GCA_035275805.1. Classification (GTDB taxonomy): domain Bacteria; phylum Acidobacteriota; class Blastocatellia; order RBC074; family RBC074; genus JAJVID01. Next base: position 5,360 of record DATEMG010000717.1, on the reverse strand, counting down.
CACATGCGAATAGCGCGCGCCGTTAAGCTCAAAAAACTTCTCATTACTTCCCGATACCGACAACGCCCGGTCTTTCAATCGAACTCTCGTCGCGATTTTGTCGGGCTCGACCGGATCTTGAACCTCGATCTCCCACGCGGGCTTCCCGGGGGGCGCGCCCAGGCCGTAGATAGTGCTCCCGCCCGCGCTGAGCAGCGCGCTCGTGACGCCGTGTCGCTTCAACACCGCTACGGCGCGGTCAACCGCGTAACCTTTCGCAATCCCGCCCAGGTCGATTTCGACCACCGCCCGGTCGAAAAAGATCGTCCCGTCTTTCCGATTCAGAATGACGCGCCCGTAGCCGACGCGGCTTCGCGCCTCGCTCAACTCGGCGTCGGTCGGCATACGGCCTTCGCCTCGGAAAAATCCCCAGGCCTTCATCAGCGGGCCGACCGTGATGTCGAACGCGCCTTCCGATTCGCGGCTGTAGCGAAGGCATTCGGCGACGAAATCGAACAGTTCGGGATCGACCTTGACGGGAGATTTCGCCGCCTCCCGGTTGACGCGCGAAAGCTCGCTGTCGTTTTTGTAATGGCTCATCAGCCGGTCGATGCGGTCAACCTCGTCGAGGGCGGCGGCGGAGGCCTCTCGGAACAGCGCCGTGTCGTGGCCGTAAACGACGATCGTGTAGACGCAGCCCATCGAAACGCGGCTGTCTTCGTATCGCCGCATCTTCGGCGCATATGAAAACGCCACAGAGACACAGAGCCACAGAGATAAGGCCAGAAAAAATAAGAGATAAGCCGTCTTTCTGTCCGTCTTCTCTGTGACTCTGTGGATCTGTGACATATGCGCCGCCGGGATGATGACAAATCGAATTGATGAAGGCATGATGCGCTCGCAAATCCGCATCTTCAGGGAGAAATTATGAAAAGACAAACGCTGCTTTCAATGGCGATGGCTCTGTTCTGCCTCTGCGCGATCAGGGCGTACGCCCAGGACGATTCGAAGACGATCAAAAGCTTCTACTCGAAATCCGATTTCGCGTTGACCGCCGACCCGAATTCCGTGGAGTGGAAGAAGACCAAAGGTGTGATCGCCACGAACGGGCCGCGCGGCGATTTGACGCCCGGCCATCGCACGGAGATTCGTTCGCGTTGGACGGACAAGAATCTCTACCTGCTTTTCGTCTGCCCCTATGAAGAACTCTACTCGAAACCGGACGCCTCAACCACTGCCGAGACCAACAAACTCTGGGAGTGGGACGTCGCCGAAGTCTTCATCGGAAGCGACTTCCAGAACATCAAACGCTACACCGAATTTCAGGTCTCGCCGCATGGCGAATGGGTCGACCTGGATATCGACCGCGGTTCCACCCCGTTCAACCACGACTGGCAATGGAATTCGGGCTTTGAAGTGAAGGCCCGCATCGCGGCCGACAAGAAAATCTGGTATGGCGAGATGCGCATCCCGATTGACAAGATAGATAAACGTAAGCCGCAGGCCGGCCAGGATCTGCGCATCAATTTCTACCGCTTCCAAGGTCCGCCCCCCGACCGTAAACGCATCGCGTGGCAGCCGACCAACAGCGACAACTATCATACGCCCGAGGCGTTCGGCCTTTTGCGAATGGAGAAGTGAGGCTGCGGCGACGAGGGGACGGGGCGACAGGGCGACGGGGCGATGGATAAAGATATTGTGAAAGACGCGCTCGCTCTGTCGCCCCGTCGCCCTGTCGCCCTGTCGCCCCGTCGCCCTATCTCTTCTCCCACGGCCCGCTGCCGCGCCCGTTCAAGTCCCACATCAGATTGCCGCCCATCAGCGTCATCTCGCACGCCAGCCGCTGCGAGCCTTTCATCAGCATTTTGTCGGTGTCGACGAAGCCGAAGTCGCCGCGATCGAGCCTGAAGACCGCGACGTCGGCGGGCGCGCCCACGCTCAGGTGGCCGAACTTCTCACGGCGAACCTCCCTGGCCGGATTCCAGGTCGATTTCAAAATGATTTCCTGAAGCGGCATGCCGAGGTTTAAAAACTTTGACATTACATTGACGATGTCTTTCATCCCGGAGTTCATGCTCCCGACGTGGAGGTCGGTAGAGATCGAATCGGGCGCGAAGCCCTGCTTCATCGAGGGCACGGCGTAGCGCCAGATGAAGCTGCCGCCGCCGTGGCCCACGTCGAAGATCACGCCTCGCTTCTTTGCCTCGAAGAGGTAGGCGCGCACCTTGCCATTCTCGTCGAGCGTCGGGTCGAACTTGCGGTAGATGTGCGTGTATATGTCGCCGGGGCGCATCTTCTTCAGGTAAAACTCCTCGTGCGGGCGTTCTGGCAGGACCTGGCCGTAATCTACCATTATGGGCAGATTGGCCAACCGTCCCGCTTCGAGGACGCGGTCAACCGCCTTCCAATCAGGCTTGGCGTAATGCGCGGTTTTGAAGCCGACGATTGTCTCCGGATGTTTCCTGGCCATTTCAGCCGCGCGCTGAGGGTCCATGTCTTCGGTGTTCTGTTCGATCTCGCCGCCGCCCATCCCATTACCGACGATGTTGATGAAGGCGAAGACGCGGGTCTTGGCGCGGTCAATCACGCGCTGCTTGAAGTCCTCGAAATTGCGCCAGCCCGAAGTGCCCGCGTCGACCATCGTTGTCGTGCAACCGCGGAAGCTGTGCCCGTCGGGGTAGACGCTCAGGTCGCCCGTATAGGAGCGCCCGCCCGTGCCCGCATAAACGTGGACGTGAATGTCGACAAGGCCCGGCGCGACATACAGGCCGTTGAGGTCGATCACCTGCGCGGCGGTCGAAGGAGCGATGTTCTTTTCGACGGCGGCGATCAAGCCTTTCGAGATCGCCACGTCGCGCGCCTCATCGATGTTGTTCTTCGGATCGATGACGTGGCCGTTTTTCAGCAGCAGATCGTATTTCGGCTGAGCCGATTGAATCAGCGCCGTAATTATGGAGAAAAGTATCGCAATCGTGATTCGCATCTTGTATTTTCCTGTCCTACGTCTCCCCGTTGGCGAAATCCGGAACGGGAGAATCAGAACACAGTGAGACCGGTAATGTACCTCTGTTTGTCTTATCGCGGCGGGCTGAATTATTGTGGCGAGTGCTATAATCTCGCAACCTCGCGGATGACATTTTCAGAAAAACTGGAGGACTTTTATGAAACCTTCGCTCAAGGCCGGATTGGCTCTCTTAGTGGCCGCGCTCCTGAGTCTCGCGGCGCTCGCTCAAACGAAACGACCTTTGACCTTCGACGACTTGATGGCGATCAAGCGGATCAGCGACGCCCAAATTTCGCCCGACGGCTCGCGCGTAGCCTACGTCGTCACGGACGTCGACAAAAATCTTAACCGCGGCAAGCGCAGCGTCTGGGCCGTTCCTAGCTCGGGCGGCGCGTCGCAGCAACTGATCACTTCGGACAAAAACGATTATTCGCCGCGATGGTCGGCGGACGGCAAATGGATCGCGTTTCTCTCGACGCGAGAAGGCGCGCCTCAGATCTTCGTGGCCGGGGCAGACGGATCGAATCCGCGCAAAGTCACCGGCGTTCCCGAGGGCGTCGGCGAATTCATCTGGTCGCCGGACGGTAAGACGTTCGCGTTCACAACCGACGTTTATCCAGAATGCGGAAACTTGAATTGCGTCGCCAAGCGCGCCGAGGCCGAAGAAAAGAGCAAGGTCAAAGCCGTCATCTCCGACCGGCTGCTCTATCGCCACTGGGATTCATTCAAGCGTGGCAAACGCTCGCACCTGTTCGTCGTCCCGAGCGAAGGCGGCGAGCCGAAGGATCTGACGCCGGGCGATTATGACGTTCCGCCTTTCAGTCTGGGCGATCCGACCGCTTTCGATTTCGCGCCCGATTCGAGCGAAATCATCTTTGCGCGTAACACCGACAAAGTCGAAGCCACCAGCACCAATAACGACCTCTTCATTGTTGCTGTCAGCGGCGGCGAGGCCAGACGGATCACCGGCAATAACCCGGGCTCCGACACCACGCCGCGCTACTCGCCCGACGGAAAATACATCGCCTATCGTTCGCAGTCGCGCAACGGTTATGAATCGGATCGGTTTCGCCTGATGCTTTACGACCGCAAGGCGGGAACTTCGAAAGAGCTTTCGACCGGCTTCGACCGCTGGGCGGGCGAGTTGGTCTGGGCGCCGGACGGCCAGAGCATCTTTATCGTCGCCGAAGACCGGGGGCGCGAGCTGATCGGCGTCGCCTCGGTTAACGGCGGCGTCAAGCCCCTCATCGCCGACACCGCCAGCAGCGGCATTTCGCTTTCGAGTGACGGCAAGACGCTGGCCTTCACGCGGTCGAATTCAGCGGCGCCTGCCGAAGTCTTCGCGGCCAACAGTAACGGGGGCGGCGCCCGCCAGCTTACGCAGTCAAACGCCGGTCTATTGGCGCAGCTCGACCTGAACAAAGCCGAAGATTTTGAATACGATGGCGCGCTCAAATCAAAGATTCATGGCTTCATCGTCAAACCGCCGCAGTTCGACAAGTCGAAAAAATATCCGATGATCCTGCTCATCCACGGCGGCCCGCAGGGCGCATGGCTCGACTCGTGGGGCTATCGCTGGAACCCGCAGATGTGGGCTGCGCGCGGCTACGTCACCGTCTTAATCAATCCGCATGGATCGACAGGCTACGGCCAGGCATTCACCGAACAGATCAGCGGCGACTGGGGCGGCGCTGTTTACGAAGACCTGATGAAGGGAGTGGATCATGTGATCAAGCTCGGCTACGTCGATCCGAACCGCATGGGGGCGGCCGGCGGCTCTTACGGCGGGTACATGGTCAATTGGATTCTCGGCCACAATGATCGCTTCAAGGCGCTGGTCTCGCATGCCGGCGTCTACAACCTGAGCAGCATGTACGCGACCGAAGAATTGTGGTTCACCGACTGGGAGTTCAAGGGCACGCCATGGGACAACCCGGAGCTTTACGCGAAGTGGTCGCCGCACCTGAGCGCCAAAAATTTCAAGACCCCGACGCTGGTCGTTCATGGCGAACTGGATTACCGCGTGCCGATCGGCGAAGGGCTGCAACTCTTCTCGACCTTGCAGCGCAAGGGCGTCCCGTCGAAGCTGCTCTATTACCCGGACGAGGGACACTGGATTCTAAAGCCGCAGAACAGCGAGCTTTGGTTCAAGACCGTACTCGAATGGTTCGATCAGTGGCTGAAGCCGAACGCCTCGACGGCGTCGCGTTGAGGTCAGTTCAGATGTCAGATGTCGGTGTTAGGCGGTGACACTTCGTAACCCAGTTGCGGTCACACTTCATAACCCGGTCTGCGGTGGTACATCGTGACCACCCATGACAATTGATTAAATGTGAGCCATAAATTCCTCTTGAGGAGACCTCGGAAGGAGGGATTA
>DATEMG010000716.1:0-2527 GCA_035275805.1 Blastocatellia bacterium | reverse complement strand
GTTCATCGACCCTGACCGCTTGAGGCAGGTCGAACGGGCGTTGGCCGAATACCCGATGGAGTTCTTCGGCGCCTCACAGGATTATCCGGAACTGGTCATCGCCAGGTGGGATCGCGACCTGACCCAGCAGAGGTCGACCGGAGTGTCGGCCAACGACTGCCACCACAACCAGGTCTTCACCATCAAAGCCGCCCCGCCCGACGCTGTCCTGATCGACGTCGTCGGTGAGTCGCCGCGCAAGATCACTACCAAACAGGCGCCACGCGTCGCCGAAATGTTAAAGGATAGAAAGCCCGGCGAGGTGATCGCGAAGCTGGACTTCGATCCTTACGAGCGGAGCTTGCTCTACGTCACGACACACTTCCTGATGCGCAATTTGAATGAGAGTTCCGTGCGGCAGGCGCTGCGCCAATCGCACACCTACGTCGCTCATGACTGGCTCTGCGATCCGACCGGGTTCGCCTTCATCGCCGAGGCTGACGGCAAGCGGGTCGGCGTGATGGGCGACGAGGTGAAGGTTGCTAAAGAAATGAAGCTGCGTCTGGAAGCGCCCGTGGCGGGTTTGATCAAACTATTTTTCAACGGCCGCTTGATTCATGAAGGCAGATCCAACGGGCTAAGTTACGCGATTGACGAGCCGGGAGCCTACCGCGCCGAGGTCTGGTTGGAAGTGGGCGGCGAGATGCGCCCATGGATTTACTCGAACGCGATCCGGATCACTAAATGAAAAGACAGTACGGTAACAACCACGGGGAGCAGTGGCCCCCGTGGTTGTTCTATCCGTTCCCCCCAGAGCTACTGCCTGATTAGCTCGACCCGCCGATTCTGCGCGCGACCGAGGGGGTCGTCGTTAGGCGCGACGGGCCGCGAAAAGCCGAAGCCGGTCGCCTGAAGGCGCGCAGCCTCGACGCCCGCGGTTTGCAGGTAGAGCTTCACGGCGTTCGCCCGCCGCGTCGATAACCCCTGGTTGTATTCCGCGCCGCCACGCGCGTCCGTATGCCCTTCGATGGTCATCTTCCATTCAGGTTTCAATTTCAACATACTGGCGATCTGATCGAGGGTGGGCGTCGATTCGTCCTTGATGCGATCCGAACCTGTGTCGAAGTTGATGCCGTAGACGCGGGCGCGCCCGGACTCTTCGAGATCTTTCGTTAGCTGCTCTTTGACGCCGCCGGCCCAGTGACGACAGGAACCAACTTCATTGCTCTTCCGGGTTCCGTCCCAAATCCCGCCGGCCCTATTCGTGTTGCCGTGATCCCACCACACTCCGGTCATCTGTTTGCCGTCAGGCGAGAAGACCATGATGGCCGGGCCATATCTTTTGCTGACTTCGCGCCAGGTGAAGGTTAGGACGCGGCCTTCAACACCCCCATCTATGAGGCCGGAGCCGGTATCGTAGCAACCGGTGACTGACGTGCCCTGCTGGCGGATGTGAAACTTGCCGTAGCTCGAATCGTAAGTCCCGCTGACGTCTGGAAGCGGCGTCTTCGTTAATTGCTTGCCGGTCGCGCGAAAGTCCATCAATTCGGTGTACTCCGGCGAGCCCTGATTGTTCTTGACTGTCAGGCGCACCCAACGGCCATGCGCCCGAGCGGAGACCGGGAATTGCTGATTATCCGCTTTATCACGCAGCGAGACCTCGGCGATCTTCAGAAACCCGTCGTCTGCGTTTGTGTTCGACACTTCAACGAGGATGTCTTTCGCGCCCCGCCCAGGGCCGTCAACCCCGGCGATGTCAAAGACCAGCTTGTCGAGCACGGTCTCTTCCGGCAAGGCGATCACGATGACCTGTGGCGACGTCACGTTTTTTGGCGTTGCCCATCCGCTCCTCGGCCTCTCGTCGATAATCCAGACGGCTGACCAGTAGGCGCTATACTCCTGCGGCTTTTTGACGATGGTCGCGCCGGCGGATAGTGAAACCAGGCTCGGCTCAGCGTCTCCTTGCGCGCTCGCCTCGCTGGCGGCTGCCGCTTCAACGGCGGGCGGCGCGTTCTCCCTGGTTGCGGCGACATTAGCCGGCGAAACAGGCTGGGTGTTACTCGCATCGCCGATTGTCCGACAAGCGGTGAAGCACAACGTCGCTAGAGCCGCGAGAAAAATTGCACTGCGCATCGAAACCTCCTATGTTTCTGATTTGATTGGCATGCCGAGGCGCCCCGTTTTACTTCGATGGTTCCGAGGATCTACTCACTAGCCGAGCTGAAAATATCTCGAAGAAGGCAAGGAGGCTTGTGAGTCGCTCATCAGTTATGCAGTCAGGTCCGGGGTGGTTGTCCTGAACAGGCGGTCGGATCTTACTCTCTCCCAGAGACGCGATCAATACAAATTTCGCCCCGCCGATTCAGCGGAGTCGTTCTATGTGGGGCGATTTGTTTAATCGCCCTGTTTGCGGCTCTGTCCAATGAGGCGACGAGTCAGTACCGCGAGCGGTAGCGAGCGGCCTATGGCGAAGGCTCCGCTCTCTACCGCTCGCGGTACTGATCCGGTCGGCGCCTTGCGAAATCCAGATCTTGGTGTACCGGGCAGA
>DATEMG010000715.1:0-3536 GCA_035275805.1 Blastocatellia bacterium | reverse complement strand
GGTCTCTCGCAAAGGCGCAAAGGCGCAAAGGTTCTCTCGGGGCTGAGACGTTACGATCCAAATCGGAGAATCATACAATGCAATTCAACAGATTGTTTTCGTCCTTAATGATGATCTCGCTCGCGCTGTTCGCGCTGGCGGCTGGCTCTGGCTCGCGCGCCCAGGAGACGTCGCCGTTAAAGGCGCGCTACACGAAACACGAATATCAGATCGCGATGCGCGACGGCGTGAAGCTCTTCACCTCGGTCTACCTCCCGAAAGACTCGTCGCAAAAATATCCGATCCTGATGCTGCGCACGCCTTACAGCGTCGCGCCTTACGGCCCCGACGATTACCGCGACTCGCTCGGCCCGTCGCCGATGTTAATGGATGAAGGTTTCATCTTCGTCTATCAGGACGTGCGCGGGCGGAACATGTCCGAAGGCGATTTCGCCTGGATGCGACCTCATAAGTTGAAAAAATCCAGTCCGACCGAGTCTGACGAGACGACCGACACCTGGGACACCATCGAATGGCTTATCAAAAACATCCCGAACAACAATGGGCGCGTGGGGATGTGGGGCATCTCCTATCCGGGCCATTACGCCGCGCAGGCGCTCATTGACCCGCACCCGGCGCTGAAGGCCGTCTCGCCGCAGGCGCCGATGGACGACAACTGGCTAGGCGACGACATGCACCACAACGGCGCGCTCTTCTTGCCGCATGCGTTCAACTTCCTCTACGGCTTCGGTCGCCCTCGCAAGGGGCCCGCACACCAGACACGGACGCGGTTCGATCACGGGACCATCGACGGCTACAAGTTCTTCCTCGAAATGGGACCGCTCGCCAACGCGAACCTGAAGTATTTCAAAGGCGAGATCAAACTCTGGAACGAATGGATGGAGCACGGCGATTATGATGAGTACTGGCAGGGGCAACGAGTCTCGCAGCATTTGAAGAAGGTCACCCCGGCGGTGATGACCGTCGGGGGCTGGTTCGACGCCGAGGACGTGCAGGGGCCGCTCTCGATCTATCGCGCAATAGAAAAGAACAACCCGAAGGCGTGGAACGTCCTGGTCGAAGGCCCCTGGTGTCACGGGTGCTGGTCGCGAAGAGACGGGGCGTCGCTCGGCATAGTCAAATTCGGCTCGGAAACCTCGGCCTTTTATCGGGAGAAGATCGAATTCCCGTTCTTCATGCATTTCCTAAAAGACAAAGGCGAAATGAATCTGCCCGAAGCCTACGTCTTCGAGACTGGTTCCAACGTATGGAAGACTTATGAGAGTTGGCCGCCTAAAGGCGTTGAATCGAAGAGTCTTTATCTCCACGCCGACGGTAAGCTCTCATTCGACCCACCTAAAAGTTCAGTCTCGGCCTACGACGAATACGTCAGCGACCCGAACAAGCCCGCGCCGTTCCAGCGGGGGATCGCCATCGGCATGACTTACGAATACATGACCGAAGACCAGCGCTTCTCAGCTTCACGTCCCGACGTCCTGGTCTACCAGGGCGACGTGTTGGCCGAAGACGTCACGGTCGCGGGAGAGTTGTTCGCCGATCTTTACGCCTCGACTTCGGGCACAGACTCCGACTTCATCGTCAAGCTGGTTGACGTGTTCCCCAGCAGCTCGGACGACCCGATGGACAGTTATCAAATGCTGGTGCGGGGCGAGCCGATGCGCGCCAAATACCGCAAGAGTTGGTCGAAGCCGGAGCCGATGAAGCCGAACGAAGTTACGCGCATTTCCTTCGCGATGCCCGACATCAATCACACGTTCAAGAAAGGCCATCGAATAATGATCCACGTCCAGAGTTCGTGGTTTCCTCTGGTTGATCGCAATCCGCAGAAGTTCCTGAACATCTATCAGGCGAAAGACGATGACTTCCAGAAGGCCACGCAGCGGATCTATCGTTCGGCGAAATTTCCGACGCATTTGAAGATTAGCGTGTTGAAGCCCTAATAGAGACAAGGAGAAATTGAACGTGTGAAGGAAGACCCGGGTTAATAGAACGCGGATGACGCGGATGCGGCGGATTTTCGTGGATATCCTTTTTGTTATATCCGCGCCAATCCGCAGCGATCTGTGTAATCCAGGTTCTATTCCCATTTTTCGACACGGGACCCTATGAGAACTGGAACATTCATCGGCGCCTGCATTGTTCTCATCGCGTTTGCGGTGACCTTTTCGGCGCAGACCAGACCCAACATCATCTTCATTCAGGCCGACGATCTGGGCTACGGCGATTTGAGCTGTTACGGGCAGCGGAAATTCAGAACGCCGAACATCGACCGTCTGGCGGCTGAAGGCATGCGCTTCACCCAGTATTACGCCGGCAGCACGGTCTGCGCGCCGTCGCGCAGCGCGTTGATGACCGGCCAACACACGGGACACACGCGCATCCGAGGCAACGCGCGCCATCCGCTGCTGCCCGAAGACGTGACCGTGGCAGAGACGCTGAAATCCGCCGCATATAAATCCGCTCTGATCGGCAAATGGGGATTGGGCGAGGCGGGAACGACAGGGGTTCCGAACCGGCAGGGCTTCGATTATTTCTTCGGCTATCTCAACCAGCGCCATGCGCACAACTATTACCCGACTTTCCTCTGGCGTAACGAAAAGCGGATCGATCTGCGAAACCTCGTGCCCGATGAAGATGCCGAAGGGTCGGGCGTTTCATCCAACCGCGTTGACTACGCCCACGACCTGATGGCCGAAGAGGCGCTGAAGTTCATCGAAGGGAACGGCGGCGGCCCTTTCTTCCTCTATCTCGCCTTCACGATTCCGCACGCGAACAACGAGGCCAAAAACAAAGGAATGGAAGTTCCGGACCTGGGCGAGTTCGCGAGCGAAGACTGGCCCGATCAGGAAAAGGCCAAGGCCGCGATGATCACGCGGCTGGATCGCGACGTTGGGCGGCTGATGGCATTGCTCAAAAAACTCGGCATTGACGACAACACGCTCGTCTTCTTCACCAGCGACAACGGCCCGCACCGCGAAGGCGGCGCCGACCCGGATTTCTTCGACAGCAACGGGCCTTTGCGCGGGATCAAGCGCGATCTGTACGAAGGCGGCATTCGCGTCCCGATGATCGCCCGCTGGCCGAAACGAATTAAAGCCGGCGCGAAGAGCGATCAGGTCTGGGCGCACTGGGATTTGCTGCCAACGCTGGCCGAGGTCGCAGGCGTCAAGCCGCCCGCCGACATTGACGGCGTTTCGATGTTCAACGCGCTGGTCGGGCGGCGGCAGCGCGACCACGAATTTCTGTATTGGGAATTTCACGAACGCGGTTTCTCGCAAGCCGCGCGGATGGGCGATTGGAAGGCCGTGCGCAAAAGCCCCGACTCGCCGCTCGAGCTTTATGACCTCAAAAGCGACCTCGGCGAACAGAACGACAGCGCGGCAAAACATCCTGAAGTCGTGAAGAAGATCGAGGATTACCTGAAGACCGCTCGCACGGAATCCGAACTCTGGCCAACTAAGAAAGGGAATTAGGCCGGATCAGTACCGCGAGCGGTAGCGAGCGCGACCTACGCTATCGTTCTTTTGCGGGAGCCA
>DATEMG010000714.1:0-24701 GCA_035275805.1 Blastocatellia bacterium | reverse complement strand
GTCAAGTAAGTAACTTCTTTGACCCCACTCCCCACTCCCCATTCCCCATTCCCCTCAATCATTATGAGCCTGCGATCTTGAACTCGTCTATCTGCGCTTTCTGCAATTTGCCGCTGTAATCGACGTAGATCGCCTTCCACTCCGAGAAAATGTCGAGCGACGAAGCCATCGCGCCTTCGCGGTGGCCGTTGCCGGTGGCCTTGGTCCCGCCGAACGGCAGGTGGACTTCGGCGCCGATGGTCGACGAATTGACATAAAAGATTCCGGTGTTCATCGCCTCCATCGCCCGGAACGCGCGGTTGACGTCCCGCGTGAATATCGAGGCCGACAATCCGTATTTCACACCGTTGCCGATATCTACAGCCTCGTCCAGGTCGCGGCAGGGGATGACGCTCAGCACGGGGCCGAAGATCTCTTCCTGAGCGATTCGCATCCGGGGCGCGACGTCGGTGAAGATCGTAGGTTCGATGAAATATCCGTAACGGTATTCGCCCTTGTCCAGCCGATTTCCGCCCAGATGCAGCGTCGCGCGGTCTTCGTTTTTACCGACTTCGATGTAGTAAAGAATCTTTTCGACGGCGTCCTCGTTGATTACAGGCCCGACCTCAACGTTCTTGTTCAGCCCGGCGCCTACGCGCAGGGGCTTCGCGCGCTCGGTCAATTTATCGACGAACTTTTTGTAGATGCGTTTGTGAACGACGATCCGTGACGCCGCCGTGCATCGTTGCCCGGTGGTCCCGAACGCGCCCCAGACGGCCCCCTCGGCGGCCAGGTCCAGGTCGGCGTCTTCCATCACCATAATCACGTTCTTGCCTCCCATTTCCAGCGAGCAGATCTTATCAGCGCGCGCCGCGTTTTCCGCGACCACGCGACCGGTGTCTGTAGATCCGGTGAATGAAACCAGCCGCACGCCCGGATGCTCGGTCAACGGCGCGCCCGCCGTCTCGCCCACGCCACTTACGATGTTGATCACGCCTGCGGGCACGCCTGCCTCTTCGGCGGCCTTGACCAGATTGAATGTCGAAAGAGGCGTGTCTTCGGCTGGCTTAATGACCAGCGTGTTGCCGCAGACCAGCGCTGGCATCATCTTCCATGAGGGGATGGCCATCGGGAAATTCCACGGCGTGATCAGCGCGCAGACGCCGACGGGCTGGCGCACGCACATGGCTATCTTATCGGGCAGCTCCGAAGGCGTGGTGTAACCATGCAGCCGCCGCCCCTCGCCCGCGGCGTAAAAGGTCATGTCGATCGCCTCTTGCACGTCGCCTCGTGTTTCTTTCAAGACCTTGCCCATTTCGCGCGTCATGTCGTGCGCGAACTGCTCTTTTCGCTCGATCAGGATCTGACCCAAACGGAAAAGTATTTCAGCGCGCTTAGGCGCGGGCGTGGCTTTCCATTTCGGGAAGGCTCCGCGCGCGGCGTCCACCGCTGCCCCGACGTCTTCGGCGTTAGAAACTGGAAAGAGGCCGACGACGTCGCGCGTGTCCGCCGGATTGCGGTTCTCCATCATCGCGCCGCTCGCGGGTTTGACCCACCTGCCGCCGATGTAATTTTTGTAAGTTTCGGGTTTTACCTTAGATTTCGATGTCGCTTGAGCCATAGCTGTACCTTTATAAAAATCCACCATCTATTTGGGTTTTGAAGCAGTCGATGATTGTAAATCGAAACAGGCGTTAAAGGGAGTGGGGAATGGGAGGTGGGGAGTAGGGAATCGGAAGTGGGGAGGTTGTGAAATAACTTCTTTGACCCCATTCCCCACTCCCCATTCCCCACTTCCTATTCTTCAGTTTGCGCGCCGCAGCATAGCGATAAGTTCGTTGATTTGCACTGCGTTCAGGTTGAGAGCGTTGGCTTCCTTCGGAGGCTTGTGGCAGCGGGTGCATTCGACGTGCGCGTCGCGCCATTTTCCGGGGTGTTTGTTCTGACGCTCCATCTCCGCCAGTTTTTCGGGGAGGTGGCACTTCAAACACTCGTCACGCAATTTGGCGGTCAGGTGCTCGGGTGGGGCGGGGCTCATGGCTTTGGCCTTGTCCATGGTCGACAGCCACCACAGGCCCCCTACGACGATGGCGACGATTGCGATAAAGATCATGTCGCGAGACTTCATTTTCATCAGATGATCACCGGTGTTGATTTATATTTGATTTGCTACCAGCGAAATTCGGACGGGCAATGTAACAAACGATCCGCCTGTTTGACCAATCACTTATGACCTCTCAGCGAACCTTCCCCATCAGCTTTTTGATGAAAGGAGTCAACGCCAAAAGAACCAGGGCCGCGATGATCGGGGCAGCGGCCAGCTTGCTGAATAATCCGAACATGGCATCCTGCGTATCGCCTCCGAAGTAGCCTGCGGTTATGCCAGCGGTGAAATTGCCGAACGAGATCGAGAGGAAATATAAGCCCATCATCAACCCGGCCAGCCGGGCCGGCGCGAGCTTCGTCGTCGTGCTGAGGCCGGCCGGATATAAACAAATCTCGCCGATCGTGTGCAGAGCGTAAACACCTACAAGCCACCATGGTCCGACCTTGGCGCCGCCTGTCGCGAAGGTCGATGCGATAGCGAGCAAGGTTGCGCCCAGCCCGACGAACAGCAGTCCGAGGGACAATTTTACCGGGCTTGACGGTTGCCGGTCGCCCATCCTCAGCCAGAGCCACACAAAGAACGGAGTCAGAGTAACGACGAAGAGAGGCGCATATGTCTGAAACCATCCGGCGGGAAACTCGAACCCGAACACATGGCGATCGGTGAAACGGTCTGCGAAGAGGGTGAAACTGGACCCGGCCTGCTCATAGCACGCCCAGAAAACGATCGAGAAGAGGATCACAATTACGATCACCGCGACGGGTTTCTTTTCGTCAGGCCTCAGGTAGGCGAGAAACAACCAGCCCAGAGAGACGACCAGAGAGCCGATCATGATCCACATCTTGTTTTCAACCACGATTTCGGGGCCGAAGAAAAGAACGCCTACCGCCGCGCAGATCGCGGCCATAAAAAACACGCCAATCACAGCCTTGCGCCTCATCACGGCCGCGGTCTGAATGGGCGGGGCTCCGACATGCTCCAGGCGTTTCTGGCCTAAGACGTATTGAATCAAACCGAGCGTCATCCCGACTCCCGCCGCGCCGAAGCCGAGATGCCAGTTGATCTTCTCGCCGAGGTAGCTGCATATGAGCGGCGCGGTGAGCGCGCCGATGTTGATGCCTATGTAAAAAAGCGAGAAGCCCGCGTCGCGCCGCTGGTCTTCCTTACTGTACAAATCACCCACGATCGCGCTCACGTTCGGCTTCAGCAGCCCTGTGCCCAGGACGATCAACACCAACCCTATAAAGAAGCTATAGATCGTCGGCACGGCCATCGAATAGTGGCCGAGCGCGATAATGGCGCCTCCGACAAAGACTGCTCGCCGCATCCCCAGGACGTTGTCGGCAATCCACCCGCCCGGGATGGACATCAGGTAAATCGAGCCTGTATATGCGCCGTATATGCCCAGCGCGGTCTTATCGTCATAGCCGAGCGCCTTCGTCATATAAAGCACCAACAGCGCGCGCATGCCGTAATAGCTGAAGCGCTCCCACATCTCCGTGAAGAAGAGCGTGGTCAATCCGCGCGGGTGCCCGCCGATCCCGGATTTGTCCTGAGAGGAATCGAATACATCTGTTTTTACATCGGCCGCCTGAGTCGCCATTTTTCTCTCCGGTTGAAAAAGGTGTGAAAAGAGCACGCAAGCCTAGCACATTCGCGTTCGCCTTTCACGTCGTAACAATTGTTAAAAGGTTTTGCGCTCTGGGCGAAAGAAGTTTGGGGTCAGAGGCCGGTTTCGGTGTAAACTACGCCTACTATGGACGAACGCGATTATTACAACGAGAAGCAGGAAACGAAAACGGCCACTTATCCATGTCCTAAGTGCCGTCAAACTTACGAATTCCAGATCCGGTGGATGCGGCGCTCGAGGAAGAAGGAGTTGCCACGCGGCGCAAGCGATCTCGACCGGGCCAAGTTCGCGAAAGCCCGCGATTACATGGTTCGCATAGACGATATGATCTTTTGCCCTAACCCGCGCTGCCGCGCCAAATTCGAGATCCCGAATTCGCAAACCGTTGTCTTCATCTGACCTGATCGTTCGCGTCAGCTCAGGCTTAGCTCAAGGGAGGGGGAGAGGCGGATTCCTTACCATTCGCCGTCGTCCTCCCTTTGAATTTCGAGCGCTATGACTTTCGACCAATTCGAATCGAGTTTGAGTCGACAACAACCGCCCGAAGGATTGTCGCCATACTTGACCGCGCTCTGGCGCGACAGGCGTGGCGATTGGGACGCCGCGCACGAGATCGTTCAGGACATCTCGACGAAAACGGCCGCCCGCCTCCACGCTTATCTGCATCGTAAGGAAGGCGACGAATCGAACGCGCGCTATTGGTACCGCCAGGCCGGCGAAACTTTCCCGTCGGGCCAGACGCTCGACGAAGAATGGCGCGACCTGGTCGAGCGCCTGCTTAAGTAATTTCGGGGAGTAGGGAGTGGGGAATGGGGAATGGGGATAACATCTTTGTCCCCCACTTCCCACTCCCCACTCCCTACTCCCTACTCCCTATTTCCCTGGCTTTGATTGCTCGGCGAATCGCTGCTACGCTGTGCGCTCACGCGTTTCAATTCAGATCAAAATCAACCTGCTATCTCAAGGAGAAGAGTTCCAGTGAACAAGATTCGCTTCGCCACCCGACACGCGTTTCTCACGGTGACCGCCTGTTTCATTTGCGTCGCCGGCCTTTCCGCTCAAACTCAAAACACGGCGCCGCAAGCCCCGCCCACGCCCGCCGACCTGAAGGTCCCCGAAGGGTTCAAGGCCACGGTTTTTGCCTCCGACGTGACCAGCGCGCGGTTGATGGCTGTCAGCCCCGACGGCGTGATCTTCGTCGCCCGCCAATCGAAAGGCGACGTCGTCGCCCTGCCCGACCGCGACAAGGACGGCAAGGCCGACAAGATGGAGATTGTAGTCAGCAATCTCACGCGCCCGCACAGCCTGGCTTTTCACAAAGGCTTTCTATACGTCGCGACGAACCCGGCGGTGCTGCGAGTGAAATACGCCAACAGCAGGGTCGAGGGAGAGCCAGTGAAGGTGATCGATCTACCGGTTTCCACCACACCACATTGGACGCGCACCATCGGCTTCGGCCGTGACGGCAAGCTATACGTCGCCATCGGTTCGTCATGCAACCTCTGCGAAGATGAGGACACGCGCCGCACGACGATTATGGTCTATAACGCAGACGGCGGCGCCGGACGCCCTTTCGCCAAAGGCTTGCGCAACGCCATCGGTTTCGATTGGGATCCGAAGACCGGCGCCCTCTGGGCCGATGATATGGGCGAAGACAAACAGGGTGAAGATAAACCCGTCGATGAAATCAACCGCATCGAAGACGGTAAACATTACGGCTGGCCATACTTCATCGAAAATAACATCCCCAATTCAAACCTGACCGATGCGAAAGGCTCGTTGAAGGCGGCGGACGCCACGCCGCCGGCGTTGGGTTTGCAACCGCACTCCTCCCCGATTGATCTGCGCTTTTACAACGGCAAGAAGTTCCCGGCGGCTTATCGCGGGGCCATGTTCGTCGCGCTGCACGGCTCTTCGCCTACGGCCCGCAAAGAGCGAATACCCGGCAGCGTCGTGCGCGTCGTGTTCAAAGACGGCAAGCCGGTGGGCGTGGAAAATTTCGTCACCGGCTGGATGAAGGACGGCCAGGTTTTGGGCCGGCCGGCCGGCCTGATCACCGGCGCGGACGGCGCATTGTATGTTTCTGATGACAACAAAGGTTTCATCTACCGCGTGACTTACGAGGGGAAATAACCCCTCATTCGTTGCGCGGCGCGTCCGATTCCAGCGCGCGATGCTTGGAGAGCTATTCAGATCAGTGTATGGGTCAATAGAACGCGGATGACGCTGATAGAGCGGATTGACGCTGAACTTTTTTGGTTTTATCCGCGATGATCCGCGCTCGTCCGCTCAACACCGGACTGAAGTTGGGTTAACACTCGCCGCCGCCGGCGTCGGCGTCAAGCGGGATTAAGAACGGCATGATGTGACTGGGCGTATTGTACAGCGCATGACCGGCCTGCGGAATGATCTTCGCTGTTAGCTCAGGCACGAGCTTTCGCATTCGTTCAGCGACCTTCCTGGCATCACGAAGCGCATCTTCTTGGCCAATAATCAGCAAGGTCGGCATGGTAAGGCGCCGCAGTTCTTCATCTGAAAAGATCGGCAGCACGCCAATCCGGGGCTTGAAGTGGGTCAGGATTAGCGTGATAGCCTCGTTGACCTCTGCAGGTATCGGCTGAGGGCCGAACACCATGCGGTTGATGCGCTCGATGCCCCACCGACCCAGGAAGGACAACGGGATGGCGCGTAAGGCAAAGGATATTCGGTCAGGCGTGATGCCGCCAGGGGTCAACAGCGCAAGCTTGTCTACCCGCTCTGGCCGAGAAGTGGCGAACTTGAGCGCTGTCCAGGCGCCTTGCGACAGACCGATGAGAATGGCCCTTTCTACTTTCAGGGCGTCGAGTACATCGCCAAGCCACTCACCATAGGCTGGACTATTCCAGTCCGGGCGTACCGGCGCGCTTTTGCCGGGTTCCCCAAGAAGGTCAACCGCATACACTCGGTAGTGGCGACTGTATTCGCCAACGTCGCCTGCCCACATGGTGGAGTTCGTACCCGCGCCATGAATGAGTACCAGTGGCGGCGCCGATTCGCTTCCGCTGGCGGCGACAAATGTGGCGCCATAGCGTGTGGCCACGTCTAGCGTTGCGCAAGGTACCGGCCAACGCGCCAACCACGCGTCATACTGATCCATTATCGCTCTTTCGCCAGCAGGCGATTTATAGATGGATTTGTATCTCATACCATGTACCTGTTTGTGATTGATGCGTTGCCATGTGCGCCTGACTATCATATCTAACGATTCAGCGGCGCGCCCGATTCCAGCGCGCGATGCTTATCAAATCCGATGTAGATTCGCGCGCTGGCTGTCCGAGCGAGCTCGCGCAGAGTCTCAAGCTCCTGCAAGCGCAGCAGCGCCGGATGCGCCGAGTAGGCTTCGGCAGCCTGCTCGCGCTCGCGCAGGGCGTTGATTTCCGCTTCGGTCTTGACGCGGGTCGCTTCGGCCTCGGCCTGCGCGGCCAATTTCATGGCCGCGACCTTAGCCTCAGCTTCCGCGCGATGCGCGTCTGCTCTGACCTGCGCGTCGATGCGCTGGGTTTCTGCCTTCGTGCGGGCCTCGACCAACTGCGCCTGGCTCGTGCGTTCGGCCGCGAGCACACGGTTCATGATCTCCTGCAGGTTGCCGGGGAAAACCAAATCCTTCACGTCGGCGCGCAGAATCGCCACGCCGTAATTCGCCGCGGCCTCTTTGACATCGCGCAGGATGTCCTCGCTCAGCCTGTTTCGATTGGTCAAAATCTCTTCGAGAGTCATCGAAGCGAGCGATCGACGCGCCGCCAATTGCACGTCGGTGTACAGGCGCTCTTCGTAATTGGCCACTTCGTGCATCGCCGCGCGCGGGTCTCTGACGCGGAACTGAACGACGATGCTGACGCGGATTGCGACCTTGTCGGCGGTCAGAATCTCCTGCCCCTTGATCGTCAGGTCGCGCTCGCGCACGTCGACTATCGTGACTTCCACCTTCGGGCTTCGGTAGAAGCCGAGATCGACCTGGCGCGGGATCGTGTGACGTCCTGCGCCCAAAACCTCCGTCAACACGCCGTCCTCATAGCGCAGCCCTCGGTGTGTGTCCTTGATGATTAGTTCTCGTTTCATAACTTTTCAGAACTCCAAGACTGGCGGCCCCGTAGCATTCTCGATGCTGAAGAACAAGCTCTCAGATTGGCAATCTGATGAGCCGGAGTCGAACCGGCATCATAACCTTTGATGGCTAGCTCCATTAGAAGGCCGGGGCCATAAACTTAGCTTTACCGCTGATTCATTTCAGCCATTACCGCAAGCGGATGATCATTCTTCAATTTCGCGGCCTTCAGCTCTTTCTGACTGAGCTGTTTCTTTCGCAATATCAAAACCGGCGTGTCGCTGATTTTGGGGATCTCGCGCAATAGCACGGCCCGGTTGACCTCATCGCAGTCTACCAACTCCTTGTAATCCTTATATTCGATGAAGTACCAAATCCCATTCACTTTAACGTAACCGGTGTTCGCGCTCAGCCGGACGTAAGTGATTTCCTCCGCGGCGGTTTTCGATTTGCCTCGCGCCATACGCCACGGGTTGTTGTCGCTCCAGCAGAGCAGGCCGGTTCGCGGATCGACGTAAAATCCATAAACAGGGCGCCGTC
The DNA here is from genome assembly GCA_035275805.1 of Blastocatellia bacterium. GTDB lineage: Bacteria > Acidobacteriota > Blastocatellia > RBC074 > RBC074 > JAJVID01. The sequence goes on along the minus strand of DATEMG010000714.1, from coordinate 16,361 downwards.
CGCTGTAGCCCCATTTGTATAACTCTCCGTCGCCGTCAATGAACGCATGAGTCTCAACCTCCCAATCGACATGCTCGAAGACGTGGCGGCCTGTAACCTTGCGGTCGTCGAGGATTTTCTTCATCTCGCTGTAGACCATGTCCCACGGCCTGCCGACATTTTTTCGCAGGAAGCCGTGCAGCGGTCCGATCAGATCTGAGAAGTATTTGATCTCCCGGGCGCGGATGTGTTTGCTGCGAGAGCCTGAAACTCTCTTCGGCAAATCGTCATATTCTTTATCCGAGTCGTAACGGCGGACGCGCAACCGGGTCTTGCTGCTGGGCAGACTATGACCCCATCGCGGCCGTTCGGTTACGACCTTCGACATGTCTTCACGCATAAATGTCCGTTGATTCGGCTGAGACCTTTCGGCCGACTGTTTAACCTTCAGGATTCACAGGATTGACGGAATGTATTTCAACGAACCCTCCTTTCTTCCTATTCCGCTCCATCCTGTAAATCCTGTCCGGAACCCTATCCTTTCACGCAAACGACCTGACGCAGCGTGTGCGCGATCTCGACCAGGTCGCTCTGCGCGCTCATTACATCCTCGATGTTTTTGTAAGCGGCAGGCGTTTCATCGATCACGTCTTCGTCCTTGCGGCATTCGATGCCGGCCGTCGCTTTTTCGTGATCGGCGGTGGTGAAACGGCGCTTCGCTTCGTTGCGCGACATCGCGCGGCCCGCGCCGTGCGAGCATGAATGGAAGCTCTCGTCGTTGCCCAGGCCGCGCACGATGTACGACCGCGCGCCCATCGAGCCGGGAATGATTCCCATATCGCCTTTGCGCGCCCGCACCGCGCCCTTGCGCGTGACGAAGACCTCCTCGCCGTAATGTTCCTCGATTGCGACGTAGTTGTGATGGCAGTTGACCGCAGTCTCGGTCAGCTCGAACTCGGGGATTTCGCCCGAATCGGCCACCGCGTCGACGATCTGCTCCATCATCAGCTTGCGGTTGTACATCGCGAACTCCTGCGCCCAATGGACGGCCTCGACGTAATCATCGAAATGCTCCGCGCCTTCGTCGAAGTACGCGAGGTCTTTGTCGGGCAGGTTAGCGATGTGCGCCCGCATGTCATTCTTCGCCATCTCGATGAAGAACGTCCCGATGCGATTGCCCACGCCGCGCGAGCCGCTGTGCAGCATGAACCAGACCTGGTCGTTCTCGTCCAGACAGACCTCGATGAAGTGATTGCCTCCACCGAGTGTGCCCAGATGGTTGACGTTATTGCCGCGATCCAGCTTCGGGTATTTTCCGGTGATCGCCTTGTACCCCATTTCAAGCTGACGCCATACGCCGACCTGACGACGAGGGATGTCGTGCCACGCGCCTTTGTCGCGTTTGCCGCCGTTATCGGTGCGGCCGTGCGGAACGGCCTTTTCAATCGCGCGACGGATGTTGCGCAGGTTGTCCGGCAGATGATTCGCGTGCAAAGTCGTTTGGACAGCCATCATTCCGCAACCCAAATCGACTCCCGTAACCGCAGGGATGATTGCGCCTTTTGTTGGAACAACTGCACCAATCGCCGAACCTTTGCCAAGATGTCCGTCTGGCATTAATGCCGTGTGTTTGAAAACAAAAGGCAGTGAGCAAATATTTCGCATCTGCGATATTGTCGCTTCGTCAGTTCCGCATTCCGGAATCCACGCCTTTAGCGGAACCTGCATGTGCTCATCTTTTATTACTTGAACCATAAATTCACCTCGTGATCCCGTTGAGTAGTCGCCATCGTCTGAGGCTGACGCTCTGTTCACTTCTTCCAAGAGCCAGCATTGACTCTGTAATTGAATGATTTAGTACGAAGCTATCTTCTTCCGGCGTCCAACGCTTTCGATTATCGACTCTTCTCATTCCCATTGGCCTCACCCATTTAGCGACTAGTCTTGCCTTCTCCAATTTTCTCGGCAAGGCAAGACTACCTTCGTAATACATCACGGCTGCGAGTCGCTGAGCGTCTTCCTTGAACACAGCAATGTTGAACACTTGGTCTCTTGAATTCCTTGAGCTTGTTTTTGCTTTGCCAATAATCTGTTCAACAAATTCCATATAGCCGTTTGCCAGGGCTGCGCTGTGGGTTGTTAACGTCAAAAACGGATATTCATTTGATGTCAGCCCCAAGGCTCCGTCAGCATCAACAATTCCCCTATAATAGTCAGGCCGGGAGAATTCCACTTCGGGCGGCTCGACGATGCCTGATTTCCGACCTTCCGGCATTCCAAGCGCGAGTAAGGTCTGACGAAATGCAAGATCGTAGACAGTCCACGTTGCTGATTCGTGCCCGTCCTTGAAATTGGTAGTTCTCCGGCGTGTGGAGATTGACGAGTAGACTGGCACAATTTGGGTGAATTGTTCTAACAGCCAGCGGTCTTGACCACTTAGCTCTACGGTCAGCGCGCCCTTATTGCCTTTGATTCGGCGCAGATGCCCGTCGGCTTGTATGAAACCGAAGAAATACGCGTGCAATGGATTCTTTAGATCTATCATCTTATTCCGACGTTATTGGCTTTCGACTCTTAATCATTTCATCGCGTTCGTACTGTGTTGTCTAACCTTCTATGCAGAAATGAGGCTAATGAAAGTAAATCCAGAGCATCTTGCTCTGAAATGACCCATTTGATTTTTGGTTCGTGCGCCGTAACATTTCGAAATGTCGCAAACATCCCTCTCAACAAATGTATTAGGCCATGATGCTCACTTCGTTCTGATTCTGTTAGCAATCTATTGAACGCTAACAGAGGCAGGCTTGCGTTTTTATAGCCAAAAGCTTCTTCAACGAGGGTTGCCCCATCGCATGACAATCCCGATTTCTGTCGAATTTTATCTGCGACGCTCTTGGTTGTCTCAAAAACTGCATGGAAGTAGTTGTCCTGCAACAGCTCAGTTCGGCAAAAAGCGAGTACATCTGGATGAACCTGGCGGTTAATCAGTTCTCGCCGCAATTTACTTGCCCTTTCTTCCGCTTCAGAAAGAGTGCTGGCAATGGGAACTTGTCTCATCTTTCCGTCCTCACCAAGAGTCATTCCGCAAAATGCCAGAGCCCTGTTTACTGCGAATCTCCTCGTCTCAAATATCTCGCGGCCTTCGACATAGCGGACAGGGTTCATTGTAGCTTGGATAAAAGCAATAACATTGTTGCCGCACCCATCGCGGGATTGCCTTGTGAGGAGGGCCTCAAAGAGTCGATCCCGTTTCGTTATGGAGGGCGATACATCGTCAATTCCACAGGCCTGAAGGAGCTTGCCGATTTCACTGCCGGTCAACCCAGAAGATGTATTGCCAATGATGTCGCAGATTTTTTGCAGTATTTGATCCTCGAATTTGGGAGTTACGGGCATAGTAAGTTCCTCCTAGAATTTGTTGAGCGACGACAAGTGAGTGTCATAAGTTCTATTTTCCTGCGCCGGTCATCTCTCTTGTCAATTCATTCAAATCGGCGGTGAATCCAGGCTTAGCTTTTCTTAGATCGTTTCGCGAGTAGCGATAGACACAGCCGAGCCGCGCGAAGACCAGATTGCCGTTGGCCGCGAAGGTCGGACATTCAACTTCTTTGTCGAGCAGTTCAGGGAACTCTCGCAGTCGAATTTCGAAGTCAAACAGATATTTGTGATAACTCGCCTCAAGCGTTGCGCCACGAGGGTGAAATTGCCAATGCCAACTCTTTTTCTTTTCGTTATGAATCCAGCCATCCCGCTCCATACGATTTCGGTAAAGATTGCCTTGAATCCCTCCAATCCGAAATGGCACCACGCCTTTCGTAGGCGCCCAGGAGTCAGTAAGAAGTGTTTGGCTGTCTCCCCAATAACCGCCTCCTCCCCAAGAGTCCGGCGCGTCGGCCTCAAGATATGTCTTGAGGTACGGCAGTAAACAAACGCCATTCCAGAGTGCGCCGCTCGCGCCACGCGCCATGTAAACCATCCATTTCCCATCGAAAGAAACATCCGAACGACATACGTAAATATGACCTGTAAACCAGGAACCGTGTTCAAACTCGTCATGCTCAACGTTCCAACGAATGATGTGAAAAGTTTTCGATGGTTTCCGTCGAATGATCACTACATAAGGAGCCTCTTTCGCCGGCAATAGATGTAATCTAGCTGTTGGCGCCGCGGCCATACTTTCGCCTCCTTTCATAGGTTCTTTATCATGCTCGCGATCGGATTCGAACCGACATCCGGCTCATCGCCGGTAGGACAGTTTGGATAACGCGATTCCCTTGCTTGTTTATCCCCGCCTCTGGCCTTTCGAGCCAGGGGCCGCTATAGGTTCTGCCTCAACCTCTGCCCGTGACCACCGCTTCATCGTTTTCGGCGCGCCTCTACCTTTTCGGCTACGCGAGCGTTTGTTACGTTTCTTGCTTTCGCAGATCGGACAACCCGTTGAAAAATTCCGGCAGCCGCTTCTCCCAACCGGTGTTTAGCGACAGGTAGACTTCGGCGTCTCCGATTCTGCTGTCGGGCGGTTTTCGCAGACCGGCTCTGACCGCCCAGACCCCTTGGCCCTTCTTTCGTTCAGTCGGCGCTTGCGGATCGACCAGGAAGGTGATCCACACCTTCAATCCCTTGGGAGTCCATGCAGACTCGACCTCCCAAAATTCGTCGATGAACCAGTCGGGGCCTGTCGAGCCGCGCAGGTGATCTTCGACGTTTATCACCTCCCATCCGTAGTGGGGAAGCAGTTCAATAAGCTTGTTCCTCTGCGTGATCATCTCATTCCCTAAAAGTAATAGTCACGCAGTGAACCGTCAAAGCGCCCGCTGCGCAAGCAGCATTTCTTGAAACCGGCGACCGGAGCCGCAGGGGCAAAGGTCGTTGCGACCCAGTTTTTCGGTCAGCTCTTTGTCGCCGTGAACGACGCGCAGCCCTCGCTTGACGTTTGTTTCAGAAGGGAATCCGCGGCGTCGCTTGCTGGTCTTCTTGAGGAAAGCCATCTTCGTCGAATCGTTGTCTCCTGGCCATGATGCGCCTCCTTGTTTGCGCCGGCGACGGCCGGCCACGTTTCAAAAATCGTGCGCGACGACAAGTGAGCGAGGAAACGACGTCCGGCGCTCTATCCTGAGCTAATGCGGCGCCTGCCGCATTCCGGGACTCACACCCGGAGACCTTAGGCCGGATCCTGATGTAGTTCCATTCGGCATTCGTCGCGCTGCGCTGCGAGCTATGAACATTACGCTCCTCCGGGGCAGGGAGCCGCTGATTTACGAATAAACCAGCGGCCTTCGCTCCTAGGGCTGAGGGCGTTTGGAAATCTTGCGACGACAAGTGGTGATGAAACTCCTCATGATGCTCTGCCAATTGAGCTACGACGTCGTTGCCAACGTCGCCGGGGCTCGAACCCGGAACCCTCACGTTAAAAATGTAGTTCCATCGGCATTCGTCGCAGAATTACGGCGTATTGTGACGACAAGATCGAAGAAACGGTTTTTTCTGAGCTACAGCCTCACATCGAGTGTGGCGACTGGCGAGACTCGAACCCGCGACCTTCGGTCAATGATCTCGATGACCGACGCTCTACCATGTAGTTCCTTCAGCATTCGTCACAGATTGCTTCGCGCAATATTTATAAAATGCGAATTCAAAGAGCTTTCGGGAGGCCGACGAGAGTCGTCGAGACATTTCGAGTTTCAGTCGAATGGATGTAGTCCCAACTGCATTCGGCCTCTCTTCGACTTAATCGAGGAAAGTCACGTTGCTCCGGCCCGGCGCCAGATGTTCGGTGTTCATCAACACGCGATGCCAGCAACCGAGGACAACGGTCTTGTGATCCGGATGCCAGACGCGCCCGCGCACGTAGACCTGGGCGTTTCGCCGCATCTGACTCCAGTTCCACTTTTTGGCCTTCGGGTTGTTACGCAGAACCTTCTCGTAAGAGCTCATTTGCACACCCGCCGGGTAGTTGCCGCAGACCATCACCAACTCGCCTGCCGTGCGATAGGCGTATTGGCACATATGAGCCTTGCTGCCCCCTCCGCGACTGAGCGGTTCGTTGCGGCGCACGAAAGCTTCTTCAACCGCCAGGTTCGGTTCGGGGATGAAGAACCATTCGCCCTGGCGTACGAAGGCCTCGTTGCGGCGGCGCAGGCGATTCTTGGCGCGCTTGACCTGGCTCCGGACGGCCTGTCGCACTTCGGCCGGTTGCAACGCTTCCATCGCCGAACGCACACTGGTCACGCCTTCGCCGGGCACTGCGCAAACGAACCAGTGTCGTTCGTCGAAACCACAGAGGAACTTCGCTCTATCATTCTCTGACACCAACAACAGGTGGCGCTGTTCAGGGCGCAGGTCGAGCACTCGATAGCTGCGCGGATCCTTCGAATCGATCTTGATGTCGAAGAATTCGCCCTGCGCGTCCACGCCGATGTTGATGCCGGCGTTAATGCGCCAACTGTTAACACGCGCTTCGCCGACCTTCACTCTCGCCCCGATGCCGGCAAATTGTCTCTTCAGCGATTCGTTGTCCATAAAACCTTTCGTAAGAAGGTGTGAGGCGGACTTTAGTCTGCCTCACACCTTCGCTTATTACAGTTCAACGGCTTCGATTACGCCGACCCAGTGGGCGTCGCTCAGACGTCCTGCGGCGAATTCCGTGATCAGCTCGAAGACCTGATCTGAGAAGCCGCCGACGTTCAGGATGTCTTTGCGCTCCTGGGCCTGGACCGTGCCGTAGGGCTGAATGTCAATGCAGACCATCCGCGCCTGCGGATTGCGCCGCTTGAATTCGGCCCACTGTTTCATCGTCTCGGTGGCGCCGCCGCCGAAGCGGCCGTAGCTCGGCGCGTCGATCCACGATTCGCTGTCCGAGACGTAGATGACCAGGTCGCCCTGGGCCTTGCGCCGGTTGAGCAGCGCCAGAGGCGCGCTGCAATTCGTTCCGCCGCTGGGCAGGCTGGCCAGCTTCTCGGCGTTGGTCATCACGCTGTCGCGTGGGTTGAGGCCGATCTCGAGCGCCTTGCTCTCGAAGGGGATGACCTCGGCGCGAGGGTTGCGACGCAACACAGCAGCGGCCACCAGCGCGGCCACGTCAACACAGCGAACCTTGCTGGTTGCGCCCTTTCGGTAACCCGTCACCGGCGAATGCATCGAACCCGAAATGTCGGGGAAGACATAAACCTTTCCTTCCACGTTCGGGATGTTGCCGATGGCGGTCTCCATCGCGTCTTGAAGCGCTTCGCGCACGACGCTCGGGATCTGGCCGCCGCTCGCGTTCAGGTAAGCCGCGAGCAACTGGTATGGGAAAACGCGGGCATTGCGGATCGCGCGCTCGTCGCGCAGACGGTCGGCGATCAACTCCGCGAGTCCCGGTTCATTGAAAACGCCGTGGCGCGCAAAGGCGTTAAGGTTCATACGCGTCATCTGCCACGAGGCCGCGCGAGCGATGTTCGCCCAGTCTTTCGCGCCGAGCGACAGACTGGTCAACATCTGGAACGGCACATTCGGAACCTCCGGCGTCTCGCCGGCCTTGAACCGCTCGTACTGGCGCGCGATCGGAGGCAGCGCTGAGACGTCGAATTCGCGGCCGATGAAGTAGCCGTAGAGCGCGGCCCGGCTCGCCGTGGCCGGCTTCGGGTGAATCATCTTGACCAGGTCGGCTATCGATGGCGACTGGCCGACCGAATCCTTGAAGATCGCCTCGTCGCTGCGCGCGTCGAACCATTCGTTGATCAAACGCTTCGGCGCGGCGCCGAAGGATCTGCGACCGACCGCGCCCGAACGCACGATCTGCGTGAAGTTGCGCAGCATCTTGCCGTTGTCTATCACGCGCGAGAATATGCGGGCGAGCGTTTTCACGTCCTTGACCGACAGGATGGCGCAGAGCAGCGCCGGCATGTCTTTCATAAAGCCGCGCTCGCGGGCGTAGATCGCCGCCCGGGCGATGAACTCCGCGTCGAGGCCCTTGCAAAGCTCGATCACTTTGGCGAGCTGCTCGTCGGCGTCGGCGTAAAAGGTATGATTCAAACAACCGGTCGCGGCGTATTGCGCGAGCTGCGCCTTCGGCGACAGGGCGTAAGCCGGGGCAAGATGCTCGTTGAGCGCGTCAGTCTTTGGCAGAAGCTTGCCGGCGACCGCTTTGAACAGGTTCTTGTTTGCCATTGCGCTCCTCCTTTAAAAGCGAACCGGCGCGTTGTGGACCGGGTCGGGATGATCGAAGTGTTCTGACCAGAGCTTCCTGCGCCATCTTTCCACGAACTCCTGCGCGCATTTCTCTCGCGCAAAGCGCAGCCTCTCGCTCTTCGTATATTCATTGACCACTTGCAAGTGGCCCAACTCGTGCAGAAAAACGTCGTACAAAAGAAATCTGCGGATCGCCAGCATCGGCCATTTTTCCCCGCGCCTTGCGCCGAACTGCTCGCACGACTGCCTTGGCGTCAAAGCGGCTGAAAGGCTTATGCGCGGCGGAAGCGCGCATATGGCGATCTCGCGGCTTCCGTTATTTACGTAGCCCAGAACTCGATTGCCTCTTGCGCGGTCGTTGAAGTGAACAGCGCGCAATCGCCGCCATGTCTCTTCCGGCAGGCGGCTCAAGACCACCGTGACGTCTTCTTCGGCCAGGTAGTGTCTACGATCGCCGCCTGGGATCGTGGTTGAGAACTTGATCTTTCGCATCTTTATCTCTCATCGGCGAAAACCTTCGAAGCCCGCCTGTTTTCGACCTCTTATAGTCACTGCTTAAGAAGACAGGCATAAGTGCACGCGCCGTTCCACGATCTGATAAACATCCAGAAGGCTCATTCAACCTGTTGAATCGGCTTGAGAATTCGCTGGTCGGCGTCATTTTCGCCAAATCGCTTGGAGATTCCGTGCGAAGAAATTATTATCCCAATCGCTACGGAGTTAGATTTTATTCTATGGCCAAAGAGATTGTCGTAATTGGGATGTTGGGGTCGAATATGGACGGCGGCGATGGGCCTGAGCGTTGGGACCGCTGGCGGCCCACGGTGGCCGTGTGCCAGCAGGAAGATTTGATCGTCAAGCGGTTCGAGATACTTTACCAGAGGCGCTATGAAAAGTTGGCGCGAACGATCATCGATGACATCGGCTCGGTCTCGCCGGAGACGACGGTGCGCTCGACGCAGCTGGAGTTCAACGACCCGTGGGACCTGGAAGAAGTCTACGGCGCGCTGCACGATTTCGCCCGCAGTCAAAAATTCGACGCCGCGCGAGAGGAATACCTGGTTCACATCACCACCGGCACGCACGTGCAGCAGATTTGCCTGTTCCTATTGACCGAGGCCAGATACTTTCCTGGCAAGTTGATCCAGACGGCGATGGCGCCCGGGCGCGAACGAGGAGAAACCGCAGGGTGGTATCGAATTATCGATCTCGACCTGTCGAAATACGACCGCATCGCGTCGCGCTTTCAGAAGGAGCGGGAGCAGGGAGTCTCGTTTTTGAAATCTGGAATCGCCACACGCAGTAAGGCTTTCAACCAATTGATCGACCGGATAGAGGATGTGGCCATCCGCTCGCGCGACCCACTGTTGCTGACGGGGCCGACCGGGGCGGGGAAGTCGCGGCTGGCGAAGAGAATCTATGAATTGAAGCGCGAGCGGCATCAGGTAACGGGCGATTTCGTCGAGGTCAATTGCGCGACGATCCGCGGCGACTCGGCGATGAGCACGCTCTTCGGCCACGTCAAAGGCGCGTTCACCGGCGCTTTGAAGGACCGACCCGGATTGCTGCGCGCTGCCTCGGGCGGCGTGCTCTTTCTGGACGAGATCGGCGAGATGGGAATAGACGAGCAGACTATGCTTTTGCGCGCGCTCGAAGAGAAGACGTTCTTTCCGCTCGGCGGCGACCGCGAGGTGAGAAGCGAATTTCAGTTGATCGCCGGAACCAACCGCGATCTGGCCGTCATGGTTCGCGAGGGGCGATTCCGCGAAGACCTGCTGGCGCGCATCAACCTGTGGACTTTCCGGCTGCCGGGCCTCCGCGAACGGGCGGAAGATATCGAGCCGAACCTGGAATACGAGCTGAGCGAATACGCGCGGCGCAACGGCGCGCTCGTCACGTTCAGCCGCGAGGCCCGCGCCCGTTTCCTGAAATTCGCTGTCTCGGCGGACGCGCGCTGGCAGGGCAATTTTCGCGATCTGAACGGGGCGATCACGCGAATGGCCACGCTCGCGCCGGGCGGAAGGATTTCGACACAGGTCGTCGAAGAAGAGGTCGAAAGATTGAATTCGACATGGAGCGCGTCGAAATCGGCAGGGTCGGATGACGGCGGCCAATCGCTCGAGGAGTTGCTGGGCGCCGAAAGGCTTGAAGAGATAGATCTGTTCGACAGGTTGCAGTTGGCGGCCGTGATCAAAGTGTGCCGCGAATGCCGCACGCTGTCAGAAGCGGGAAGAACACTGTTCGGCTCTTCACGCGAGCGCAAAAAGACCGCGAACGACGCCGACCGTTTGCGAAAGTATCTATCGCGGTTCTCTCTGAGCTGGGACCAATTGAAAATCTAAGGCGGTTTTTCAGATGAGTGTACGGGTTAATAGAACGCGGATGACGCGGATAGAGCGGATTGGCGCTGATCTTTTGGGGCATTATCCGCGATGATCCGCGCTTGTCTGCGTCATCCGCGTTCTATTGCCGCAAACACCAAACCGATTCATTCGGAACCGGGAACGCCGGCCGACCGGACGCGTATCTTTCTCGTCAACTCGAAGACGGCGGACAACAGCCGGTTGGGCTCGAACGGCTTGCGCAGCACTCGCGTCGCCCCTTGGAGCGCCGCGTGGGCGAGTTGTTCATGGCTGTATGCGGAGATGGCGATGATCGGCAGGTTCTCCCACTTCGCTTCGCCGCGGATTCGGCGTATGAGGTCGATGCCGCTCATGGAAGGCGTCCGGAGGTCTGTGATGAGGAGGTCAGGGTCGCACTGGTCGAGCATCAGCAGCGCCTCCTCACCGCCGACCGCTTCTTTCACCTCGAAGCCCGCGCGTGTCAGCACGAGGACGTACAACTCACGGCTCTCATCATTATCTTCCACGACCAGGACTCTGAGCTTTTTCATCGCTTCTCCCGGGAGAATAGACAGGGTGTACGAGGTTGTTCAAGATTTAAAGAATTCACAAGCCCTGAACGATCCTGTCAATCTCGTCAATTTTCAATCGCCCCCTTTGAAACTCTTGGCCAGCGTCGCCACCACGACTTCCAATTCGGCCGGCTCGACCGGCTTGGGCATATGAGTCTGGAAACCTGACTTGAGGGCGCGCAGGCGGTCTTCGGCGCGGGCGTAAGCCGTCAGCGCAACCGCCGGAATCCGTCCGCCTTGTTCCGGCTTCATCGCCCTCACCCGCCGGATCAATTCGTACCCGTCTACCTCGGGCATGTTGATGTCCGACACCAGCACATCTATATTTTCAGAGGCGAGGGCGTCCAACGCCTTGAGAGCGCCGGCGGCGGTTATCACTTCGGCCCCATAGCTATTCAGCGCCGCCTCCAACATATCGCGCGCATCTTCGTCGTCGTCTACAACCAGCACTTTGATTCCCTTGAGTGACGACGTCGCTTTGACCTTCAATTGCGTCATTTGGCGCTCGATGGCGGGGACGACTTCCTGTCCCACTCCCACCAACGGCAATATGCAGACGAAGGTCGCCCCCAGGCCGAAGCCGGCGCTCTCAGCCGTGACGCTCCCGCCATGCGCCTCTACGATGTGTCGAACGATCGCCAGTCCCAAGCCAAGTCCCGCGCGAGAGCGCGCGTCGGTGCGAGTGGCCTGGCGGAATCGGTCGAAGACGTGAGGCAAAAACTCGGGACTGATGCCCCGGCCAGTGTCGCGCACCCGCAACTCCGCGCGCTCCCCAATGCGCTTCAGCCCGACCTCGACCCGCCCGCCTTCGGGGGTGAATTTGATCGAGTTCGAGAGTAGATTCCATACGACCTGCTGCAAGCGGTCGGCGTCGCCGATGAGCTTGATTTCCTCATCTTCCGCCAGACGCAGGTCAATGCCTTTGGATTCGGCGGCCAGGCGCAGATCGGCGACGGCGCTTTGGACCGTCGAATTCAGAGTGACGGGGCGCATCTGAATACTCAGCTTGCCCGACACGATGCGCGAAACGTCGAGCAGGTCTTCGATCAGGCGCGCCTGGGCCTGCGCGTTGCGTTCGATGGTTTCCAGCGCGCGATCCATTTGATCCCCCCGCATATCGGGTTCACGCAAGAGTCTGGCCCACCCGAGGATCGCGTTGAGCGGCGAACGCAACTCGTGCGAGATGGTGGCTAGAAACTCGTCCTTCAGCCGGTTAGCCTCTTCCGCCTCTGAGCGGGATTCGCGTTCCCTGGCTAAAAGCTGCTCCCGTTCCTCTTCGGCGCGCTTGCGCCATGTGATGTCGCGGGAGGTTTTTGACGCGCCGATTACGTCTCCGACATGGTTTAGAATCGGCGACACCGTCAAAGAAATATCAATGTCGGTTCCGTCTTTGCGCCGCCGGAGGGTTTCATAATGATCAATCCGATCGCCCATCCTGATGAGTTCGAGAATCCGCGGTTCTTCATTCCAGCGATCCGGCAGGTGCAGCATTGTTATCGGCTTGCCGATGGTTTCATCCGCCAGGTAACCATAAATCCTCTCCGCGCCCCTGTTCCAACTCTTGATGTTTCCCTGTAAATCCGTGCTGATGATGGCGTCGTCGGACGACTCCACGATGGCCGCCAGGTATGCCGCCGTCTCTTCTCCCCGCCATCGCTCGCTGATGTCCACGCCGCTGCCGATCAGGTGGGGTTGGCCGTCGATCACAATCCTCCGCCCGGTGAAGAAGAAAGGGATGCCGATCCCGTTTATGTTCAGCAGCCGCGCTTCGATGTTCGCCTCGCCGCTGGCAAAAACCTCTTCGATCTTACGCTCGACCGCCGGGCGGTCTTCCTCGACGATGAATTCCAGCGGAGCCATCAGGGCGATCTCGTCGTCGGAGTGTCCGGTGATGTCCTTCAGGTTTTTGTTCCACAACCTGAATTTGCCCTGTCGGTTGAAGAGGTAGAAGACCCCGGGCAGAGTGTCGATAATCTCGTTTGAAAAATCGCGCTCCCCACGCATCCCCGTTTCGCTCTCGCGCAACAAAGCCTCGACGCGCTTCTGATCTTCGATGTCCGTGTTCGTCCCGAACCACTTGAAGATTTCTCCTTCCACGCTTCGCAGCGGCATGGCGCGCGCTTTGAACCAGCGGTAGCCACCCTCTGCCCCGCGAATGCGAAACTCAGCGTCGAAGTCGATCTTCTCCTTCACCGCCCGGTTCCAGGCGGCGATCGTTGACTCCCGGTCGTTCGGATGGAGTTGATTGAGCCAGCCTAAGCCGAGTTGCTCCGACTCCGGAACCCCCGCGTAGCGCACCCACTGCGGGCTGAGGTAATCGCACTCGCCGTCGGGACCGAAGGTCCAGATCAATTGCGGCAGCCCCTCGATCAGCAGGCCCAAATACGTCCGGCTCTGGCGCAACTCTTCTTCGAGTTGTTTGCGCTCGGTTAGGTCCCGCATGACCTTGATGAAGCCCGTCAGGTTCCCGTCTTCGTCGCGCACTGCAGTCGTGATTCCCGAAGCCCAGAACCGCTCGCCATCCTTGCGCATCATCCAATGGTCGTCACTGGCCGAGCCTTCCTTGACCGCAATCTCCACCTCCTTATCGGCGATGCCGGAAGCCGCGGCCTCGGGCGTGAACAATATCTTGATGTGCTGGCCTATGAACTCTTGGCGGTCATACCCGAGCACGTTTTTGCACCCTTCGTTCCAGGTGGTGATGACGCCACGCGGGTCGGTGGTGAAGATGGCGTAATCCTTCACCTGAGCGATGAGATTGCGATAAAACTCTTCGCTTTCATAAAACATAATCTTCTCCGCTTGTGCGCGGCGCGCCCTGCAATCCGCCGTCGAACTTCCCAGTACGTTTTCGGAATGTACGCATCCGTACTGAAGAGATACGACTCCCGAGTCGCCCCGCGTGTTCGACCTTAGGTCGCGACTAGGGCGCCAGGTAAAACTTAGTTATAAATGCTTCAGCGCAGTCGCCGCGCCTTCCGGCGCGTTACGCTTCACGACTGCTTGACGTCGCCGCGGGACGCCTTCAACCGCTTTATGGCGTCAACCAAAGCGTTACTGTCGAGCGGCTTCTTCAACACTACGTTGGCCCCGGCGGCGAGCGCGTCCCCCTCATAATGATCGCCGTATGCGGAGATCACCACGATTGGAATCCGAGACAGTTCCGCTGTGCGTCTGACGTGTCTGATCAGGTCGCCTCCGCTGACCGAGGGCAGCATCAGGTCGGTAACCAGAATATCAGGTTTGATTTCTTGAAGGATCTCTATCGCCTTCTCGCCGTCTGAGGCCGTTGTCACGATGAAGCCTTCACTTTCCAGTATCGTCTGCAGCAACGATTGGGAGTCCGGATTGTCTTCCGCGATCAGGATATTGGTTTTTTTCATACTCTCCTCGCGCGCGTCTCAGGCGGTCAACGCGACTCGCTCGCGTTGCGAACAAGCTGATACGGCAACACGCGTACCAAACCTCAGTCGAGCCGTTCACCCGCTTCGGCCGGCTCTACCATGAGGGTTTTAAATGAGGAGAGTCTGACCTGTCCGGGCGCGAAGCCCTTCATCTTGGTCACGTATTTTCTTTCGCAATAATTAACCGCGGCGCGGGGAAGGGTTCTGGCCTGGCTGAATTTCGCGGCCAGTTGCGCGGCTTCGGCGATGGAGCGCGGCGGGACCGGTTTGCGCTGAGGGTTGCGGAGCACCACATGAGAACCTGGGTAATCCGCGGCGTGGAACCAGAGGTCGTAAGATTTCGCGACGCGGAAAGTCAGGTTATCGTTATCGGCGCCGGCGCGCCCCACCATGATCTCGTAGCCGTCGCTCGAACGATATCGGCGCACGCCTGGAATCTTCACTTCTTTTTTGGCCGACTGCGACGGCTTCTTCTCGGGCGCGGGCAGGTTCAACTGCGCGGCGAGGTTATTCAGCGCTCCGGCGTCTACACAGGCTTCAAGTTCGACGAGGTGTTTTTCGAGCTGAGCGATTTCATTCTCGACTTGCGGCAGGCGGTCGCCGACCTTTTCGAAGCCGCGGCGAGCCTTTCGCGCCAGCTTGAAATAATGCTCCGCCGCCTCCTGCGGCGTGGGGATGCCGGCCGAGGGGATTTCGATGAGGGGCTGCGACTCGTCGTAATAGTCGGTGACCTGGAACCCCCCGCCGGTTTTCACGGCCTGGCGCAGATTGGACAACAGCAGCTCGCCGTAGCGCTGATGTACCTCGCCGTTTGAAAACTTGTCGAGGTCGCGCGCGAGGTGGTTGAGAAGGTCGCGCCGCTGCCTGAGCCGCGACAAGATGTGTGAACGCAGCTTCCGCTTCAGCGCGAAAAATCGGCGGCGCTCTTCGACGAGCGCGAAATACGCGTCTACAGCCTCAACGACGCCCGAGAACCGCAGCGCGCTGCGATCGGAAAGGGATTCGAGTTCGATCGGCGATAGAACGAGGTCGAAGTCCTCGCGCCCGAGTTCGCGCTTCAAATCGTCCATACTGGCGGGGGGAACGGCAGAAGGCGTCGGAGGCGAGTAAATCGAAGGCTTCGGCGACGCCTCATACAGGTCGCCGAGCAATCCGCGTAGAGCCTCATAGGGCGACGCCAGCCCCGCGCGGGCGGCCAACTCGCGCGCGTAGACCGGCGAGAATCCGATCAGGCGGCGGGCGGCTTCGGCCAGATCGCCGCCCGCGGCCGCGATCTGCTCATCGAGCTTCTCCGCCGAGCAGAGGAAAGGGTCTAGTTTGTCGGCCGGCGGGGCGGGATCTACGTATTGCGTGATCGTTTCGTCATGTTCGCGCAATGAAGCGATAATGCGCGAATCTTCGACCAGTAAGATATTCGCCGAACGGCCCGTCAGAGCTGCTACTAACTTCCGCCGCGTGTTCTTCCCGTCTTTGTCTTTGACGTTAAACTCGAGATGGAGCACGCGGTCGTAGCCGAGTTTCTCGGCCGCCGCGAGCCGCGAGCCCCCCAGATACTTTCTGGCCAGCGCGACGAAGGCCGTGTCGGATCGCGTCTCGTCGCCGCTCTGTTTCGGGTTTCGCGCGGTCAGATAAAACGCCAGGCGCTGCGGGTCCGTTGAAATCATCAGCCAGCGTTCATTGGGCGCGTAGAAATCAATGGCCAGGTCGGTAGCGCCGATCTGGTAGATTCCGCCGACTCGGTGTCCGCCGAGTCGCAGCCCAAGCTCTTTCACGATGATTTGCAGTAGAAAATTGTCCATAGCTTATTCGATTGCGGATTGCGGATTGCGGATTGCGGACTTAAAGAATCTTACAATTACATTCTCTTCGTTTTTCGATTTTAGCTTGCCGATTGA
>DATEMG010000713.1:0-2658 GCA_035275805.1 Blastocatellia bacterium | reverse complement strand
CCCCAGGAAGCCCTGATCATCTAGTTCCGTCTTCATTTGAAGCGGCGGGAATGCGCGGTCGGCGATCTTGATTCGCAAGTCTACCGTCGCCCCATCGCGATAAACACTCACCTGGACTTCATCGCCAGTCTTCAATGAATCCAGAACCTGCGACAGTTCGTTGTCGTTGCGCACCTCCTGTTTGTTCAGCGCGGTCATGAGGTCGCCCGCTTGAATTTTGGCCAGGGCGGCCGGGCTGTCATCGCTCATCAGGTTGTTGATAAAAATTCCCTTGCGGTCCGGGAACTCCGCTGCCGAATAGGCGCCATGCCTGAAGCCCAGCGCGTTCTGAACCGCCTCTTCATATTTTTGGCGGACAGTTTCGGGGTCCACAGGCGCGATGTCCGCGCCGTCTCGCACAGGGGGCGCAGGCTGCCCCCCAATGTTGATCTGGCGACGACGGTTCATGCCGCGGCCAATTCCTATGCCCAGGCTGACAAACGTGAACAGCATCACGGCGATCAGCGCCCAGGTGATGTTCTTTCTAAATAGCAATTTGATCAGCACTGACAATGGAGCCGAATCTTGGCGCGCACCGTAGGCGGCGGACGGCGGGGCGTATAGAGGATTGGTAGGATCAGGCGAACCGGGCGAAGCGGACGGGAGCGGGGCGGATGGATTGAAGCGCCGAGTGTCATCAAATTCCGCGACTACCGGCGCGACCAGGGAGCCGCAGTTCCGGCAATAACGATCCGACCCGATAATCTCGCTTGAACATGCGCGACAAATTGCCATATAGCCTCCTCAAAGGGTTTAGGTGAATGTCTTGTCATTTTCCCCAATTACGAAGCGGGCGTCACAATTGTTCGACGCCGATAAAAATACTTGGATCTCCGGACATTGGCAAAGTACCGCGCCCGTGAGCAAGCGACCGCCTCTCCGGCGCAATGATAGCGGCGAAATCTAATTGAGCAAGCGGAAGCGATAGTTCTACAATGTCAAAAGTGTATAGAGCCTAAAACGAAGTGGGCTGAATCAAAGAAGTAGACAAGGAGGTCACAAAGATGAGAAGCAAATATGTCTGGACGTTCTTTTTCGTCATCGGTCTCTATCTGTTCACGCCGCAGCAAAGCTACGCGCAGTCAGGCGAGACTTCCACCCTCAATAAGTCGAATCAGGAGCGAATCGTTCAAGAGATCTTGAGCGAAGTGCGCCAACTCCGAGTTGAAGTCCAGCGATTGAAGGCGAGCGCTTATCAAACTCAGGTCGTAATTGAGCGGCTGCGATTGCAACAAGATCAGGTTGCCCGGTTGACGCGCGAGATCGGCGAAGTTCGCGAAAAGATCGGCGAGACGAAATCCAGGCAGGTGAAAATGAATGGGATGTTTGAGGATGTGGAAAAACAGGTGCAATCCGGGGTGATAAGTCAGAGTGAATTGAAGAGAATAAGCGGCGAAATCGAGGAGTTGAAGCAACGAGAGCAGAGACTCACGGAACAAGAGTCTCAACTGTCGGTTGAATTGGATGCGGAACGCGTCAAGCTGATAACGCTCAACAGGCGGCTGGATGAGTTGGGGCAAGAGGCGGCGGGCGCCGGCGTCGAGAAGAAAAACGACAAATGAAAAACAAAATGAAAGAGCGCAATTTTCAACTGATCGAAACAAACGGCATTCGGCTGCGCGTCGTAGTCGAAGGCAAAGGCCCGCTGGTCATTCTCCTGCACGGCTTCCCGCAGTGCTGGTATCTCTGGCGACATCAGATTGACCCTCTGGTTGAAGCCGGGTTCCAGGTCGCCGCGCCTGACCAGCGCGGCTACGGCGGCAGCGACCGCCCTGCGGAGATCGAAGCCTACAACATCATCGAGCTGACGAACGACGTCGTCGGATTGGCGGACGCCCTCGGTCACGAGCGGTTCATTGTCGTCGGCCACGACTGGGGCGCGCCGGTCGCGTGGCACACGGCGCTCTTGCATCCACGGCGCGTGCGCGCGGTCGCCGGCCTGAGTGTGCCCTACACCCGCGGGCGAGTCGGAACAATGACGCGGCAAGAGAATTTCGGCGACAATTTCTGGTACTGGGTCTACTTCCAACAGCCGGGCGTGGCGGAGGCCGAACTCGAAGCTGACCTGAGGAAATCGCTGCGGACGATTTATTTCACGATTTCCGGCGACATCCCTGAGGAAATGCGGCCTGTCAAAAAGCCCGCCACGGCAAAATTCCTCGACGGCATGACCGACCCGGAGCGATTCCCGTCATGGGTGACTGAAGAAGACCTTGATTATTACGTCGCGCAATACCAACAGAGCGGCTTTCGCGGGCCGTTGAACTGGTACCGGAACATTGACCGCAACATCGAGATCACGCCGCAGCTCGAGACCGCGAAAATCGAACAGCCCTCTTTCTTCATCGCCGGGAATAAAGACCCCGTGCTCTCCTTCGGGAGAGGCAATTGGGTAAGCAAAATGGACGACCTGGTAACTGACATGCGCGGCAAAGTGTTCATCGAAGGCGCCGGGCACTGGGTACAGATGGAGCGGCCGGCGGAGGTCAACGAGGCGCTTCTCGGTTTTCTGAAGTCGGTGTCCTGAAGGGTAGAACTACGCAATCGAAAAACAATCTAATCGCCGGGATCGCGGTAGCGTATGGAGTGCGGCGAGTCCTGATACTGCTGGCAAACTCC
>DATEMG010000712.1:0-2530 GCA_035275805.1 Blastocatellia bacterium | reverse complement strand
CTTAAGTGCGATGGCGCGATCCTCTATCCTCTACCTTCGTGTTCCCGGTGGTTGAACAGCTATGAGTATCAAAATAGTCAACAAGATCGCCGCTGTGGTAATCATCGGATTGATGGTAATCGGAATGTTCCGTTCAGCGCTTCGCGCGCAGGAAACGGCCAGGCCACGTTCGGTGTGGGACGGTGTTTACACGGAAGAGCAGGCCAAGCGAGGCGAAACACTCTACGCCAATGAATGCGCATCGTGCCATCGGGGCGACACGGGCGGCGAAGAGGCGAGCGCGCTTGCCGGCCCCGCTTTTCTTGCGAATTGGGACGGCCTGACCGTAGGAGATCTATACCAAAGAATCCGTGTCTCGATGCCGCCGGCCAACCCAAGGCGGCTGAGCAGGCGACAGATCACCGATATCCTGGGTCACCTGATGAAAGCCAACGGATTCCCTGCAGGTAAAACAGAACTTGCTCAGGAGACCGAAGCGATGAAGCAGGTTCGAATCGAAGCGACCAAATCCAAGGCGAACGAATAGCGACGGAGAGCGCTGGAATCACTTACAACGGTTGATCCGGGTCGGCTATGGTTCGCCACATATGAGCCGCCAATGATAAAAAAAGTTTTCTTGTTTCTCGTGATCCCTTTTATTGCTTTTGGGCAATCCTCGCCTTCAGACGTTACCCGCGAATGGCGTTCTTACGGCGGCGATCCGGGCGGAATGCGATACTCCCCTTTGAACCAGATCAATCGGAGCAACGTGGCTCAACTCCAGCGCGCCTGGACCTATCACACGGGAGAAATAGCGTTGGGACTGGGCAAGGGAGCATCGCGTGTGGCCGCTTTTCAAAGCACCCCGCTGGTTGTAGATGGAGTCTTGTATCTTTCGACCCCCTCCAATCGCGTGATGGCTGTAGACGCCGAGACCGGCGCGGAGCTATGGCAGTTTGACCCTCAGGCAGGTACAAGTAGCCGCCGGTTCCAATCACATCGCGGCGTCGCTTACTGGGAAGGCCCTTCAAACAAGAGTAACGGCGTGGAGAAGCGCATCCTGTTCGGTACATACGACGCGCGTCTAATCGCCCTCGATGCGACGACCGGCAAACCTTGCCCGGATTTTGGCGACGCGGGCGAGGTTAATCTACGAAAAGGCGTGGCGGATAACTGGCCCCTCTCGAATTATGGCGTGACATCCCCGCCGGCAATCTACAAGAATCTTGTGATCGTGGGAGCGCAAGCTCCGGAGGGGACTTCGAAAGGCCCGAGCGGCGACGTGCGCGCTTTCGACACGCGCACCGGCAAACTCGTCTGGCGTTTTCATACTGTACCGCGGCCTGGCGAGCCGGGCCATGACACATGGGAAGGCGACTCGTGGCGGGACCGCACAGGCGTCAATGTCTGGTCAATTATGACGGTTGATGTCGAGAGAGGGATGGTCTTCCTGCCCACCGGTTCGGCCGCCTATGATTTTTACGGCGCCGACCGCAAAGGGCGAAACCTCTATGCCAATTCCCTTGTGGCGTTGAACGCGGCGACGGGCAAGCTCATCTGGCATTACCAGATGGTGCGCCATGACATTTGGGATTACGACTTGCCTGCTCATCCGAATCTGATCACAGTCCGTCACAACGGTCGCGCGATTCCGGCCGTGGCGCAAGTGACGAAGATGGGACTGGTCTTTGTGCTTGACAGACGCACCGGCAAGCCGCTCTTCCCGGTCGAAGAAAGGAAAGTAGCTCAAAGCAAGGTCCCCGGCGAGGCCACATGGCCGACGCAACCCGTACCCGTCAAACCGCCGCCGATTGCCCGCAATAAGCCGCTCACCCGCGACGAACTCAACCAGGTCGCGCCCGAGTCAAAAAAATATTGCGCTGAGCTGTTCAACCAGCTTGTCAGTGGCGGCCTGTACACGCCGCCCGGGCTTGAGTTAACGCTCTGGTTCCCCGGCACGCTCGGCGGGGCGACCTGGTCAGGCGCGTCCTTCGACCCAAAGACGAGCCATCTCTACGTCAACGTGAACGAGCTCGGCGCCGTCGGAGCAATGAAGCCGCAGGCAACAGGCGAGGAGGCCGCCTACCGGCGCTCAAGCCCATGGGGCGCGTACGCCCGGTTCTGGGATCAGAACGAATATCCCTGCCAGCAGCCCCCCTGGGGCGCGCTGAACGCCGTCAATCTAAACACTGGAGAGATCGCCTGGCGCGTGCCGCTCGGAACAATGGAACAGATCGCGACGGAAGGCGCGACGCCGACGGGAACCCCGAACATGGGCGGGACGATCGTAACGGCCGGCGGTCTGGTCTTTATCGGCGGCGCGAACGACAGCCGTTTCCGCGCCTTCGACGCTCAGACCGGGAAAGAACTCTGGACGGCCAAAATCGATGCGAGTGGGCACGCCACTCCGATAACTTTTCAGGGCAAAAAGAGCGGCCGGCAATTCGTCGTCATCGCGGCCGGCGGCCACAGCGCGCTGCGCACGCAGATGGGCGACTCCGTCGTCGCGTTCTCGTTGCCCTGATCGGCACTCCAGCCATCTTCAGGCCGC
>DATEMG010000711.1:0-8673 GCA_035275805.1 Blastocatellia bacterium | reverse complement strand
CTCGCGGTACTGATCCGGCGCAAGTCAATGCTTCTTAAAGTCGATTCAATCACTAAATCTTTCGGCGCCGTGCAGGCGCTCAAAGGCGTCTCGTTCGATCTGCGCGCGGGCGAGGTCCATGCGCTGGTCGGGGAAAACGGCGCCGGCAAATCGACGCTGATCAAGATCATTACGGGCGCGCTGCAACCGGACATGCCCGAATCCGGCTCGGTCTCCATCAACGGCCGGCAAGTCATCGAAAACTCTCCCTCGCTGGCCAAACGACTGGGCGTCGCCGCGATCTATCAACAGCCTGCGCTCTTTCCCGACCTCTCGGTGGCTGAAAACCTGGCGCTCGGCCTGGAGCGTGGCGGATTGTGGCGGAGAGTTAATTGGCGGGAACGGAACGCGCGGGCAAGGGAATTGCTCGGCCGCATCGGCGCGCGCATCGACCCGCAAACGCCGGCCGGCGCGCTGACGATGCCCGAACAGCAGTTGGTCGAAATCGCCCGCGCGCTCGGGGCTTCTCCGGAGGCTTCTTCGGAGGCTGGGGCGAAGATCCTGATCATGGACGAGCCGACCGCTTCGCTGACCGATCGCGAGACCGAACGCCTCTTCAAAGTCATCGCCGAGTTGCGCGCGCAAGGCGTCGGCGTCATCTATATTTCACACCGCCTCGAAGAACTCTTCGAAATCGCCGACCGCGTGACCGTGCTGCGCGACGGCGAAACAGTGGCTACGCGCGCGATGAAGGAAGTCTCGCGGGCCGAACTGATCAGCCTCATGGTGGGGCGCGAATTGTCCGCCGTGTTCCCCAAACGCGAAGTGAAAATAGGCGAAACCATCCTGGAGATCAGAAACCTCAGTTCGCGCGCCGCAGGCGTCCATAACGTAAATCTCAGCGTTCGCGCAGGAGAGATTCTGGGCCTCACCGGCCTGGTCGGCGCGGGTCGCACCGAACTCGCGCGGGCGCTCTTCGGGCTACTTCCGTCTGATGAAGGGTCCGTGTTTTTACATCAACCTCCGAATAACAAAAGGTCCAATAAATCCAATAAGTCCTATAAGTCCTACAGAGAAGAAGTAACCATCGACTCACCATCAAAGGCGGTCGAACTCGGCATCGCTTATGTCCCCGAAGACCGGCGCCGGCACGGCGCGATTTTGGAGATGCCGATCTCAGCGAACATGACGCTGGCGATCCTTGATCAAATCTCGAAGCTCAAATTCCTCGACTTCAAATCGGAGAAGAGGATCTCAGCCGATTTCGCCGCGCGGCTGTCAGTTAAAACGCCCGCGACATTCGCTCCGGCCGGCGCGCTTTCTGGCGGCAATCAACAGAAAGTCGCCCTGGCGCGATGGCTCGCGACCGACCCGCGAGTCCTGATCCTGGACGAACCGACGCAGGGAATCGATGTCGGGGCGAAATCGGAGATCCACCGCTTGATGTGTGACCTGGCCGAAGCGGGAATGGCGATCATTATGATCTCGTCTGAACTGCCCGAGATTCTTGGAATGAGCGACCGCATAGCCGTAATGCGCGGCGGAACGGTCGTGGGAGTGATGGAGCGAGACGAAGCCACTCAGCAAAAGATCATTGAATTGGGGTTAGGGTGATCAAAAAAATCTTGCGGTCATCCGGAAGACTTGTTAATCTATAGACCTCAACCCGACCTTAAAACAAGAGGCGCCGGACTACCGACCATGACAGGCTTTGCTGCGGATGATTTCGAGACCGGAGATCGCGCATTCGTTGATTCGCCGGGCGTTCAAATTCAAAGGAGAAAGCGAAATGAAATCCGCAGCAAAATTACTATGGATCTGCCTGCTGGTTCTCGGCCTGAGCTTCATGCCGCTAACCTCAGCGTCGTCGCAGACCTACACTGCGACAGTTACCGGAACGGTGTCTGACTCGCAGGGCGCCGCCGTTCCCGGTGTCAAAGTGGTCGCGACCAATCAAGGTACAAAACTCGAATACACGGCGCAGTCCGGCGAAGCGGGCGTTTACACGATCCCGTTTCTGCCGATCGGCGTCTATGTGCTGACCGTCGAATCCTCGGGCTTCAAGAAGCTGGTCTCGAACGAGATCAAGCTCGAAGTCAACCAGACGGCGCGAGTCGACTTGCAATTACAGGTGG
Organism: Blastocatellia bacterium; assembly: GCA_035275805.1. Classification (GTDB taxonomy): domain Bacteria; phylum Acidobacteriota; class Blastocatellia; order RBC074; family RBC074; genus JAJVID01. The sequence continues at coordinate 6,559 of DATEMG010000711.1, read as the reverse complement.
GCGGCGTCAATGAGATCGTCAATGTTCAAGGCGTGGCCCCGGTTTTGCAGACAGAAAATGTCACTGTCGGGCAGGTGATCAGCGGCAATACGATTAACAGCCTGCCTCTTAACGGCCGCAACTTCCAGCAATTGACGTTGCTGGTTCCCGGCGCGGTCACGCCCAATCCACGCGGTTTCACAGACGCCGGGATGGGCGCGCAAGGCCGTCCCTATGTGAACGGAAACCGTGAGCAAGGCAACACCTTTCTGCTTGACGGCATTCCCGTTGATGAAACGATTGATAACCGCATCGGATACAAACCCAATGTGGACGCCGTTGCGGAATTCAAGATCGAAACCGGCAACTCCTCTTCCGAGTTCGGCAATGTCACCGGCGCGACTGTCATTCAGACGTTGAAGTCTGGGACGAATAACTTCCACGGCAGCGCGTTTGAGTTCTTCCGCAACTCGGCGCTGGACGCCAACAGTTGGACCAACAACCGCTCGCGCAACCCGCTCACCGGGAAGGCCCCGGCCAAGCGCGCGTTGAAGCAGAACATTCTGGGCGGGACATTCGGCGGCCCCATCGTCAGGGAAAGAACATTCTTCTTCGCAGATTATCAGGGGACCTTTAACCGCAATGAAGGCAGCCTCTTCCGGACCGTCGCTCCGGCGGCCTGGCGTACGGGGAACCTCGCCAGCCTCTCGGCTTTCATTCGCGATCCACGGAAGCCCGGCGCATGCAACGCCAGCGACCAGAGCGCCTGCTTCACGAACAGCGTGATTCCAGCGGACCGAATCGTCAATCCTGTGGCAAAAGCGCTCTTCGCCGACCCTCGCCTGTACCCGGCGCCGAATGTGTCCCAGTCGGCCCTGGCGAACAATTACCTGGCTTCGGACGCCAACAAGATCGACGGCCATCAGTTCGACGTCAAGATCGACCACCGATTTTCTGACAAGGACAATTTTTCGGCGCGCTATTCATTCGCCGACTTCAAAGCCACGCCGGTGCGGCTGGCGCTGCCGACAGACATCAGCACGACCAGCTTCAGCCGTCCGCAGAACATCGCCCTGAATTGGACGCGAACCATCAGCCCGACCATCATTAACGAGGCGCGCGTCGGTTTGAATCGGGCCGTCTTTATCACCCAGCTCACAGACGTCAACAACCTGGGCGCGGCCAACAGCAAACTTGGCATTGGTGGAACGCAGGCCAATCTCGGCATCAGCAACGTCCGGCTGGGAAGCGGGCTGAGCGATATCGGCTCGGTGGGAATCATCGAGGACAACGTCACCAACACCTTCCATTACGGCGACAACCTGACCGTCATCGCCGGTCGCCATCAATTGAAGATGGGCGGCCAGTGGCAGCGCTATCAGCAAAACCGCTATTACCCTGGCAACAACGGACTGCTGGGCTTCTTCAGTTACAGCACTGCCCGGTTCACCGGTCAGGGCTTTGCGGACTTCCTGATGGATCAGCTCAATGCGAAGGGCGTAGGTAACGCGGGCGGGACCAATCCCGGGACGTGGGGGCATCGCCAGAACCGCATCGGCCTCTTCTTCCAGGATGATTTCAAGGTCAGACAGAACTTCACGCTTAACCTCGGGATGCGTTGGGAGTACACGTCACCGGTCGTAGAAGTGAAGGATCGCCAGGCCAATTTCGAACTTTATAGCGGCAAACTGCTGCTGGCCGGACGTGACGGAAACAGCCGCGCACTGTACAATCCGTTCTACAAAGGCTTCGAGCCGCGCATCGGTTTCGCATGGACGCCGGGCAGGTTCGATAACAAATTTGTCGTGCGCGCCGGCTACGGTATTACGCAGTATATGGAAGGAACCGGCTCCAACCTGCGCCTGCCGTTGAACTCGCCTTTCTTCCTGGAAGTTGAGAAGAACTTCGATCCGACCTCCGGCCCCGGGATAATCTCCAGCGGCTTCGCGGACGTGATCCCGACTCCGGGAACCGTCGCCGGACAGATTCGCGTCTGGGACCCGAACCTGCGCCCGCAATTCACCCAGCAATACAACCTGGCGCTCGAATATCAGTTGAACAACGCGACCTCGGTTTCAGCCGCATACGTCGGCCATCGCGCTGCGCACCTGGTTGCGCCGACGGACTGGAACCAGCCCTTGCCCGATCCGGGACCGCCCTCGACGTGGCGTCCGCTGGATGCGCGCCGCCCGCTGGCCGGCGTCCGCCCCGGAGTGACGCAAATCAGCGGAACGGAATCGTGGGCGGTCAGCAATTACAACTCGCTTCAGATCAGCGCGCGCCAGCGCTCGTCGAAGGGGTTGGAATTCCTGCTTTCTTACACACTGAGCAAAACGCTCACCGATAACCTCGGTTATTACGGCAGCGCAGGCGTCAGCGCGCAGGGCGCGTATTCCGCCAACAACTATAACCGTCACGGCTACAATTACGGCCCGGCGTTCTTCGACGCCACGCACAATTTCACGTGGGCAGGGACATATGATCTGCCGTTCGGCAAAGGCAGAGCTTTCGGCGGCGGCTGGAATTCATTGACCAACGGCTTGTTGGGAGGCTGGGCCTTGGGCAGCATTTTGCAGTTCCGATCAGGCTTCCCGATCACGGTTACAGCCGCGGATCAATCGTTGCAGGGCGGACGTGGGTCGGCGCGTCCGAATCTGATCGGCGACCCCACCTTGGACAACCGCACGCTCGATCGCTGGATGGACGCCGCCGCCTTCAGCCTGCCGGCGCAGGGAACTTTCGGCTCGGCAGGCGTAGGGGTTTTGCGCGCCCCCGGATACAAGAACCTGGACATCGGCCTGAGCAAGAAGTTCAATCTGACGGAATCGAAGTACTTCGATTTCCGCGCTGAGTTCTTCAACTTCACCAACACGCCGAGCTTTGCGCCGCCGGGCGCCAACTTGAGCGCGCCAGCCACCTTCGGCCGCATCACCGATACCGTGAGCAATCCACGGAATCTGGAATTCGCCCTGAAGTTCCACTTCTAAGCGAACTCATAAGCAGGGAACTGGGGGGATCAACTTCGATCCCCCTTTTCTTATTCGTCAATAGAAGAATAGAAGACTGGACTCAAGCTTAGAGCCCATTGCAATTGCAGGTACGGTTTGTAGTCCCGGCTTTTAGGCGGAAGCGTTCGGCGTCCCGGAATGGATCCGCATCCGACGCTTCCGCCTAAAGGCGGGACTACAAACATCCGTTCACTAAACTGCAATCCGATATTGGCGATCAGCCAGGCGCCTAGACAGATTCCCGCTCTCCGGTTAGTATTCGCCTGCGTTCACGCCTGTTTTATCTCCAAAATCTGAATTGAAAGGATTATTTCGATGCGACTCACCGCGCTCGATTGGGTAATTGCATTCATTGCAGTCGCCGTCTGTTTCGCGCCGGCGCTCTTTTTCGGAAAGAGGTCGTCGAAGAGTACTTCCGAATTTTTCGCCTCGGGTCGTTCAGTCCCCTGGTGGCTGGCCGGGCTTTCGATGGTGGCGACAACGTTCAGCAGCGACACGCCGAACCTGGTAACGGACATCGTCCGCCGCAACGGCGTGGCGGGGAACTGGGTCTGGTGGGCGTTCGTGTTGACAGGCGTGGCGACGGTCTTTTTCTACGCCCGGCTGTGGCGGCGTTCTGGGGTTCTGACCGATCTAGAGTTTTACGAGATCCGTTATTCGGGCACGGCCGCGAGCGCCGTTCGCGGTTTCCGCGCGGTCTATCTGGGGCTGCTCTTCAACTGCCTGATCATGGCGACTGTCAATCTGGCGGCCTGCAAGATCGCCGGGATTTTATTCGGATTGGAGCGGTGGCAGACGCTGCTGTTCGTCGGCCTGCTCAACGTGGTCTTCGCCGCGCATTCGGGGCTGTGGGGAGTGCTGGTGATAGACATGATCCAGTTCTTCATCAAGATGACCGCGGTGATTGCTGCGGCCTATTTCGCCGTCAAACTCCCGCAGGTCGGCGGCCTCGACGGGCTTATAGACAAACTCTCTGCGATAAAAGGTCCCGAGGGGATCAACTATCTTAACGTCCTTCCCGATTTCACGAACAACTGGGACATTGCGCTGGCGGTCTTCATCATGCCGATAGCGGTCCAATGGTGGGCGGTCTGGTATCCGGGGGCCGAGCCGGGCGGCGGTAGTTACATCGCCCAACGTATGCTGGCTTCGAAATCCGAGAAGGATTCTCTGGGCGCCGTGCTGTTCTTCAACGTCGCTCATTACGTCCTGCGTCCGTGGCCGTGGATATTGGTCGCGCTCTGCTCGATCATCGTCTATCCGCAGTTGTCGGACATTCAGGCGGCGTTTCCGAACCTCGACCCGAAGCTGCTCGGCCACGATATCGCTTACCCGGCGATGCTCAAGTTCCTGCCGATCGGATTTGTGGGGCTGATGGTAGGCGGCCTGGTGGCCGCGAACTCCTCCACCATTTTAACCCATCTCAACTGGGGAGCTTCTTATCTCGTTCACGACTTTTACCGCAGGTTTATCAACAGAGGGGCCGAAGAGCGGCATTATGTCTTTGCCGGGCGAGTGGCGACCGTCGCGTTGTTCTTCCTGTCGTCCGGCATGGTTTTTGTTCTGGACACAGCCAAGGACGCTTTCGACGTTATTCTGCAGGTCGGCGCGGGGACCGGGCTGCTCTATCTGGTCCGCTGGTTCTGGTGGCGCGTCAACGCATGGTGCGAAGTCGTCGCGATGATCGGCTCATTCCTGGTTTCGGCGGCCTTCCTGATTCTCGAAAAACAGAATGTATATTCCACCACTTCGGCGATGAGGTTGATCATCACCATCGCCGTGACCACGGTCTGTTGGCTGTTGGCGGCCTATTTTGCGCCGCAGACCGATCGTAAAACGCTGATAGAGTTTTATCGAAAGGTTCGTCCGGCAGGACCTGGCTGGGAAGCGATCCGGCTGGAAGCGGGAATTTCAAAAGACGAGGCCGCGCAGACCGGCGACAGCATTCCGCTTGCTTTGATTGGTTGGGTGGCCGGTTGCGCCCTGATCTGGTCGTCGCTCTTCACCGTCGGCAATTATCTTTACGGCAGATACGACTATGCGCTGGGGCTCGGCGCGGTCTTCGTGATCAGTGGGTTGATTCTGCTCAAAGTCGTCAACAAGCTATGGACCGGCAAGAGCGAGCGATAACAAGATGAACAGCCACCGCAGGGCGCTGCAGGTCACAGAGAAATTCCTTGATTGCTCTGTGACCTGCGGCGCCCTGCGGTGGTTAAAACCCTTCATCCGGGACGATGAGCGCCGGGTCGTCGCGCGTCGGGCTGTTGACCGCGCGCGACACGGGGATCGCCTCCAATTCATTCGATTCGTAAGGCCGCAGCAATCGCAGCAGGTCGTCGACGCCGCTCTTCGGATCGATCCACATCGCTTCGTCGTCGGGTTTGAGGATCGCCGCCATCCGGTGATGAATCGTCGAGATCAGTTCATTCGGTTCGACAGTAATGATCGTACAGGTTTCCACCGTCTCGCCCTCGGGCGTTTTCCATCCCTCCCACAACCCCGCGAACGCGAACAGCCCGCCGTCGCGCCTGCGAACGTAGATAGGCTGGCTCGGCGCCTTGCCCCGCTTCTGCCATTCGAAGAAGCCGTCGGCCGGAATCAGACATCGCCGCTTGGCGAAGGCCTGTTTGAAGGACGGTTTTTCGGAGATCGTCTCGGCCTTGGCGTTGATCAGGTTGTTTCCGATCTTCGGGTCTTTTGCCCAGTAGGGAATCAGTCCCCATTTGCAACCAGCCATCTTGCGCAGGTCCTCGCCAGGTTGAGCGCGCCGAATCACCGGAACGATTTGCGAAGGCGCGACGTTGTAGCGCGGTGCGAGGAGTTCCTCGACCGGCTCTACGCCGAACCGCTCCGCTATTTCTTTTGGCGTGTGATGAAGCGTATATCGTCCGCACATAACTACAATTTACCAGCAAATCGCTCGAATTAAAATTTGAGCGGGCGATAATATTAACCGCCATTTGGAGCGACGACTGCGCGGTTACGAGTGAGATCTATCAAAACGTTGGTTTCAAGCCACGACCCACACTTCTCAATGAATGAGTTTTATTTGGAATGAATGGAATGAAGGTTGCACTATTCAATTCTGAGCTGAAGTCGAAGCTTTCTTTCCTGTCCTCTGTTTGAAAGGAGGGGTGTATGAATAACTTATGGAAGATTGCGAAACCGCTGGGACTTCTAGGTTTTGTCGGCGCGCTCATTGTGTTTGCCCTTAACACCATCGCTGTAATTGCGGCGTCGTTCGGGGTCATGCGGCCATTCTATTATGTTCAATACTTGAGCGTTCCCTACTGGTCAGTCGCGCTGCCCGCGGCGGGGATACTGGCGTTTTTGCCGCTGGCGCTTCGCCAGGCGTTCACCCAGGGGCCTAAGGCGGAAGAAGAGGAGATTGTGGAGCCCGTGGATTGGCGCCGCGTCGTCGATCGATGGCGTAACAGATTTCACCTCAGACATGCGTGAGGGAATGGAGAGCAGGGAGTAGGGAATGGGGAGTGGGGAGTGGGGAGTAGGGTAGGAACTGGGAAATAGTATCTTTTCCCCATTCCCCATTCCCCATTCCCCATTCCCCATTC
>DATEMG010000710.1:0-3096 GCA_035275805.1 Blastocatellia bacterium | reverse complement strand
ATCCCCGTGTTCCCAGTGTTCCCCGTGGTTGGTTGCAGGGCCAATGTCCGTTGATTCGATTCAGCGCGCGTTTTTGTATACCTTGCCGCCCTTCATCACGAAGACGACGCGTGTCAGGGCGGTGATGTCACGCGTCGGGTCGCCATCCACGGCGATCAGATCGGCTTCAAATCCAGGCGCGAGCGTTCCGACGCTGTTTTCCAGATTGAGCGATTTCGCGGCAAGCGAAGTCGCCGAGGTGATCGCGTCCGTCGGTTTCTGGCCGCCTTCTCGCACGCGCGCAATCAGTTCGTCGGCGTTCCGCCCGTGCGCGCCCGCGACGGCGTCAGTGCCCAGAACGAGCTTCAGCCCCGGCGTGGCGACGGCTTTTTTGATCATCGCGTTGTTCAGCGCGACCGCCTTCTCCATGTGGGCGAAACCCTCCTCGGTATAGTTGCCGATGCCGAGAAACCTGGATTTGTTGCGCAGATAATTCTGGATCACGAGACCGATGTTGGGATCGAAGTAGACGCCTTTTTCAGCCATCAGCTTGAGGGCTTCGTCATCCACGAAGACGCCGTGTTCGATCTGTCCGCAACCGGCTCGGACGGCGGCTTTGATCGCGCCGGCGGCGTGGGCGTGAACCAACGTCCGCAGCCCCTGCGCTTTAGCTTCGCCGCATACCGCCGTCAATTGTTCGTCAGTCATCGTCTGTCCGCCGCCGTCGCGGATGCTCTTCGACGCGAAGATCTTCACGACATCGGCGCCGTCGGCCTTCAGCTTGCGGATGAGTTCGCGGAGTTGGTCTGGCGTCCCGCTGTTTTCGTTGAGCGTGCGGATCGAAGTCAGGACGCGCGGGCCGGGCAGGGCGCCGCGCGCGACGGCTTCGCGCAGGGGAACGTCCGCCGCCGCGCCTACGCTCTGCACGGTGGTGAAACCGGCCATCAAGGTCGCGTAAGCGTTCTCCGCCGTGTAATAAGCCTCTTGCGCGGGAGTCTCGCCGCGATTGCTCGCCCGCCCGTCCTGGCCGAAGTGGTAGCTGATGTGGACATGCGTATCAATCAACCCAGGCAAAATTGTCAGCGTCCGCAAATCATAAGTCGGAGTCGTCGCTTGCGAATCGATCTTCACTATCTTCGATCCTTGAACTACGACGTTCACGTTGCGCCGGGCGCCGCCGTTTCCATCCAGCAGCATCCCCGCGCGAATGACGATCGTGGCTTCCTGCCCGGCCGACGGCGCCGCCAGCAGCAGGCATATGATCAAAAGCAATTGAATCTTACGCATTGTGACCTCCAAACCGGCGCGCGGAGTTATGATGAAGAAAGTGAAGCGTTGTCGCAGCAAGGAAGCTGCGGTGCAAAAACTCTCTGCGATTGACAGGATTGTTCATTATTTGATCGCTAACGCATTCGGCGGCGACGCCACACCGCCGAGTTTGTTGAGTGGCGCGGCGGTAAAGAAAAACTCGTAGCGTCGGTCATCCGCGCAGGCTGCGGCCAGCGCGTCCAACTGGAACATCTCGCCGATTGGCATGCCCCACAAACCGATAATCGTGCCGTGCATCATTCCCGGGTTATCGTCCTTGTCGGGAGTGGCGGGCGGTATAGCCTCAAAAGGCGGATTGTCGCTGGCAATCGCGGCGAAGTGATTGTCCCAGAGAAAGCGCAGCGAATCTTCGCCTTGCTCCAACCCGGCGATCTTCAATGCGCCGGGTTGCGCAATCTGTGATCGCTGCTCTGCGCTCAAACCGCAATACCATTCGATCCATCCAGTGCGCAGCATCAGGATGTCGCCCGTTTGAAAGCGCAGGCCTTGCCAATCCGCCGCCGCCTGCAATTGCTCGGGCGTGATTCCGTAACGCTCGCCGGGGCTGAAGGAGATGTCGTGCGCGGCGGCGAACCGCTGGAAGTCGATCAAGACTCCGCGACCCGCTATGCCGCGTCGCGCCCAATGATGAATTCCGTTGCGCGGATTGGATTCGTCAGCGATTTGGTCTTCAGTCACGCCGTTGTAAAAGCCGTAATGCCGGTGCCCAAAATGGCGCAAGCCGTCCCATTGCGAAGAAGATTGAGTGTTGAAGTTGTCGTAAACGTCGTCGAAGACATTCTTGCGCCGCCGGATGATTGTGTGGCGCAAATCCGCGCGGTTGAACAGCGGCGGATTCGGTTGTTCCAACTCCCAATTCATAGCGAAAACCTGTCCGGTCTTCACCAACCGAGCGGCGGCGGCCACCCGCTCCGGCGTCAGCAGGTTCAGCGTCCCGATTTGATCGTCATCGCCGAATACGCCCCAGGCGGAATGCGGTGGGTAATCAGGTTTGACGGGCAATTCATCGAAAGCAGGCAAACGTTCCGGCAGGCTCATCAATGTCTAGCTCCTTTATCGGGGATTGTCTGAATGTAGTGAAAGGGTAGAACATGTTCTCAACGGGTCCTCCCTTATGCCAGGCTGATGCTCATCTCATCAGCGAGTTTCAAGATGTACTGTTTTCCTTCCTCGTACTCCACAGGGGAGCTCAGGTGTTCCAGCATCAGGGGCGCCTCGGAAGGGAGCGCCGTGATATTGGCCAGATAGGCGCGGTAATCAATGCCGCCGCGACCAGGTATCGTCTCGGCGAAATGGACATTTTTCCCGTGCAGGTCTTTCGCGTGGCAGGAACAAACCCAGCGGCCCAGTTTGCGAAAGACATCGTTGATGATCTCGGCGTTGCGGTAATAACGTTCCGGGCTGTTGATGATGTTGCAAATATCCACGTGGACGCCGAAACCGGGGCGCGCGACGGCCTTCAACAATTTCAGGTAGGCGTCGGCGCTATCGGGCAAACTCCACCCCATCATCTCGATCGTGAATTTCGTGCGCCGGGGTTTGACTGCGTCCAGTACCTTGCGACAGTTCTCAACCGTGGCGTCAAAGAACTCCCGCGATAGATTGCGCACATCGGGACCGTCCCACTGCTTCGGATTGAACGAACCGGCGATGTCGACACAGTTGCGAGCGCTGACCGCTTCAGCTAGCGCAAGCCGTTCGATCACGTAGTTGAGATTCTCCCGCCGCTTCCCCTCGTCGGCCTCTAGCATGTTGCGCCAGGCCCCGACCTCCGCGATCACAACGTTT
>DATEMG010000709.1:0-4750 GCA_035275805.1 Blastocatellia bacterium | reverse complement strand
CCGGACAGGATCGTGGTGTAGAAGCTCACGCTGTCGTGGCTTGCGTCATCGAGGAACATGCTTTTGAGACTCGCGCCGGAGAGGTTCGCTCTCCAAAGGTTCGCGCCGGAGAGGTTCGCGCCGGAGAGGGCCGCAGAGGTAAGGCGCGTGTCAATAATGATTGAGAAAGAGAGGTCTGCGCCGGTGAGGTATACGCCGGTGAGAATCGCTCTGCTTGGGAACTCACGTAGCGGACTGCCAAATGCGCTGTTTATGCGCGCACAGTAATGCTTGAAATTTGGGTTGTAGAAGCCTGCCTTGACATCTACATCTTTCCCACCAGGGGCAAAAAGCACAAGCTCGATTTGATGACGCTTCGCAAGTTTCTGATACATCCGCTTTCCGTCGGATTTTGCATATTCAAGCGTCCCAGGATCGATCTGTTCCAAACTATCATTCGCCGCGATATAAAAGTGGACCATTGCGCAGATTTGGCAGAGCGCATCGCCCAGATGAGCGTCCATGCTCGTCGGGCTTTCCAGCGTCAGCGCCTCGGTCTCTTCCGCGGTCAATGGGGCCGCCCAGCGAATCAACTCATCCACAAACGGCGGTTCGATAGCCGATTTCTTCCAGCGATCGGTTTTGATCTGTGGGCGCAAATGCGCGCAATCGCACCACCATTCCCAAAGATCGGCCAGCCCGTCGCGCACATATTTCCACCGCTCAAAACTCAAAGCCTGTGTCGGCAATCCGCTGAGGTGATTGTCATTAGGCGAAGCATTCGATGCGGCCGCGGCGCGCGAAATCTCCCATTCGATCAAATGCTGTAAATGATCCCAGACATTCGGCGCGACCCATTGTGGCGCGAGCAAGTAAGCCAGATCGCGCGAGAATTCATAAAGCGAACGATCTTCCTCGCGGGAAAAGTCGCGCCAATAATCGCGCGACGGCGCCCGTTCCGCTTCCCTCTCGGTCAGTCTGCGGCCGTATTCCTTCAGCGTCTCGACGATGCATTCCGCAAAGAGGTATTCGCGGAATGATTTGTGGGCGAACTCGCAGCCTTGCTCGGGCTGGCCGCCTTTGAAATAGAAGCTGATCATCAATCTGGTCAGCGGATGATCCTCTGCGGCATGCGTCTCTCCCTTTTCATCCGGCAGCGCGCGGCGCTTCCACTCTTCGCGCGAGATGTATTCGACGCCGAGCACGGACATCGCCGCCGCTGTGCGACGCAGCCTTTCACGCAACGTCCAGCCGGCTTCACGCCACTGGCGTTCCACTTCGTCCCCTCGGTCGCGCGCGTCGAAGGCCGCCTTGCCCGCCTTTTCGCAGGTCAAATCGATCAGACTGCGATAGAGCAATGTCGGATTTTCGACCATCTCGTTGACGGCGGCCTGCTGCTTTTCCAGAGGGTCGCTGCTCTTGACCGTCTGCGCCATCACCCGAATAGTCAAGTAGGCGAGCAGCGGCAGGCCGAGCACTTCAAGACTGTTGGACTTTGGCGCACGGCCCGGCTCCTTGATCTTCCCGTCTTCGTTGTATACAGGCAGTGAGGCGTTGAAGGTCTCTTCGTACTTGCTGAACGCCTTATCCAACGTGTGACGATGGGGAACGCGCCATTCATCCGGATTTTCGGCCACAACGTAGGGAGGGACCGATCCGAGCGCGTCGTCCAGACGCTCGACGAATTCACGCAACTGCTGCGGGCTTATCGGGCGCATCGTCAACACGGGCGTGTCGTCGTTGAGGAATTTGCTTTCGGCGACGTCGGGCGATGGGCGTCCGGTGACTATCACGCGCACGCGAGGCGTCCGCTGCGGATCGAGAAAGACGCGTCGTACCTCGCGCAACATCTCGCCCACCTTTTCGCGGAAGGGCCTGCTGTCCGACAGGTCGAGTTCATCCCATCCGTCGAGGATCAACACGTAGCGGCACAGACTGTGATCGCCGCCATATGGCGTCCTGAAAATCTCGCCGCCGAGCAACAAATCTTTCGGGCGCGCGATGGGCAGGTCGGCCATGCGGTCCTCATCCACCAATTCGACGGCCTCGTTGAGCGCGTCGATCAGCGAGGACGAGAGCCGCAGCCGTTTGAGACGAATGCGCAACGGGTGAAAACCTTTTTCCCAGAGCATGGCGCACAGCCGCAGCGTGAATGACGACTTGCCCGCGCCCGCCACGCCCTGGATCACGATTGGCTCTTTGAAGTTTCGGTCGGTGATGAAGCCCATCACCGTGTCGAGCAGGTTATGCCGCCCGCCATGATTTTCGGAGAAAGGGTCGCAGCGTTCCGCCGGACGCGCGAAATCTTCGCCGCGTCGCGCGTCGCGCGGGCCGCGAATGGCGCCCCACGCCAGCTTGCCGCATTCGGTCGAGACATAGATGTGTTGGAGCGCGTAAGGCTCGCGTTTGAAGAGCGGTTCGGAGAGATATTGGTCGCGCTGGTATTTGGCGTGAATTTGCAGCGCGGCGAGCGCGGCCTGCCTTCCGCCGTCCATCTCCATCCACTCTTTGAACGGCGCGAATCTGGGCGCGGTCTTCTTGTCGGAAAGCAACAGGTCGAGTTTCCTGATGAATCGCTCGTGCGTGATGTTGAAGACCTTGACTCGCTGCTCTTCGTCGAGGCCGGCTGCGCTCGTCAATTCGCCGAGGATGTCGTCGGCGCGCCGTACGAAGGCATGTTGCAACGCCGCGTCGCGCGAGAACGAGCTTAAATCAGCCTCCTCGGCGGGCGGCAAGCTGCGAATGCGGTCGGCCAGACGGTCGTCGATCTTCATCGCGTCCTGGTAACCGATGGCAGACGTCCAGACCTGTTCGACCGCTTCGCGCGCGGCATCCTGGTAGGCCAGCGTGCAGGCGACGGCGCCGAGTTCGTAAGGATGCGTCTGCTCCAACCACTTTTCGGCCAGCTTCATGGCGAAGCCGATGACGGGAGTCGCGGCGCCGGCGGCCTCGGCCACGTCTTTTAGCCAGGGGGCGGATTCGGCGAGCGACTTCGCCAGGCCTTTGCCTTCTTTGAGATATTTCGCGGCTTTGCCCAGGTATTCGGAGACGGTCTTCGCCGGACCGAGCATTTTGCGGATGTTCTCTTGTTCATTCTTGCTGAGAAAGACGTCGCGGTTCGGGTAGCTCATAGCTGCGCCTCCTGACTGCGATGAGTGGACGGGGCCATTTATTTCATGAAATTTAGCGCGAGCGACGATAGACCGGCCGCTGAGTTAAATTGTAGCCGCGCGTTCTCAGCCCGCGAATGCGGGCGGCAGAGTAAAGCCTGGGGTGGAGCGCGGTAGCGCGGAACCCCAGGTAGACGACGTGAAATTCAATTTAGCCTGCGGAGCAGGCGGCAGCCGATGGAAGACGGCAAAATCGAATTGGATTCAACTACGATGAACTGTCGCCCGCGTTCGCGGGCTTGATAAACTTTGCTGCGAATCACTCCTGGGGTTCCGCGCTACCGCGCATCACCCCAAGTTATATTCTATCGCCCGCATTCGCGGGCTGATAATCGCGCCGTCATCTACAAAACGCTTTTCGGCCTGATCTTTCAATTCAAATTATCTACTCATGAACAGTTCACGATCGAACTGGCGCTTGTCACCCATGACTGCGAAGTGGAAATTCTTGAGGTACTTTTTGCTGACGCGGTTGACGTCTTCCGGGGTGACTTTGCCGACCTCGTTAATCCAGGTCTGGTCGCGCTGCCAGCCTCCGCCGAGCAGCTCGTACTCGGCCAGTTTGCCCGCCTGCGAGCCGTTGTCTTCGAGCTTGTTGTAGTAGTTGGTGAGGAAACCGCTGATGATCGCTTTCAGGCCTTCTTCGCGGATAATCTGGCGCTGCATGAAGTCAATCTGGTCGAACATGACGCGGATCGCCTCGTTCGGCTTCGGCGTCGTGACCGAGATGAAGGCCGAGTTGGCGGCGTTCGTGAGCAGCGTAGCGTCGGCGCCGTAGGTCAGGTTGCGTTTCACCCGCACTTCCTGAAAGAAAAGCTGCTGCAGGATGTTGACGGCGATCGAGAACGGGGCGTAATCGGGGCTTTCGAGCGCCGGCGCGGCGAACGAGCCGCGAATGTAATTCGTGGCGACCGGGCGCTCGACGACCTGAAAATCCACCGTCGAAGCCTTGGCGAACGCCGGCGGCGCTTCGTGTTTATATTCGCCGCGCTGGAGTTTACCGAAGCTGGCTTCGACTTTTCTTTTGACCTCGTCCGTCGAGACGGCGCCGACCACGACCACTAGCATCCGCGAAGTCTGAAGCAGTTTCGCGTGGTGGGCCTTGACGTCGGCGGAGGTCAGAGAGCTGACCGATTCGACCGTGCCGATTGGCGAATTGAAGTAAGGATGCGAGTCGAAGAGCAGCTTGGCGCAGAGCAGCGCCACCGAGTTTTCCGGGCTGTCGTTCTGCTGGCGCAGCGCGCTGATGATCTGGTCCTTGACCAGCGCGACCTCTTTATCGTCGCAGGCCGGGTTCAGAATCATGTCGGTGAGCAATTGCCAGGAGCGCTCGAAATTCTGGCGCACGCAGCGCATCTCCACGACGCTGAAGTCGTACCCGCTGTCGCCGTCGATGACCGTGCCCATCCGCGCCATCTCGCGGTTGATTTCGCTCTTGCTGAAATTCTTCGTGCCCTCGGTAGCCACCTCGAAAAGCAACGATTCGACGCCGGCGTTCTTTTCAGTGACGTTGCGCGCGCCGCCCCGAAAATAGATCTGGGCCGCCACCACATCGTTTCCGGTGACATGGCGATGGATCGTCTTGAGGCCGTTCGTCGTTA
>DATEMG010000708.1:0-3508 GCA_035275805.1 Blastocatellia bacterium | reverse complement strand
GGCCCCGACGACGTTCAGCGCCGTGTAAATCCAGGAGTCCTGGGAGACGCGCTTGATCAAATTCAAAAAATAGGCGAGCAGCAACAACCCCACGCCTATCGAGCCGACTATCGTCGGAAAATCGCCATGCATTGCGCGCCTCCAAATTCGATTAGCCGACGCTGCCCTCCAACTTCAATCCGAGCAGCCGGGTCGCTTCTACCGCGAACTCCATCGGCAATTCGCGGAAGACTTCTTTGCAGAACCCGTTGATGATCATCGAGACCGCGTCCTCGGTCGAAACGCCGCGCTGGTTGAAATAGAAGATCTGCTCCTCGCTGATCTTCGAAGTCGAAGCCTCGTGCTCGATTTTCGCCGAATTGTTGCCGACCTCGATGTAGGGAAAGGTGTGCGCGCCGGAGCGGCCTCCGATGAGCAGGCTGTCGCACTGCGAATAGTTCCTCGCGTTCTCGGCCTTCGGCAATATCTTCACCAGACCGCGATAGCTGTTGTTCGAAAGCCCGGCCGAAATGCCCTTCGAGATGATCCGGCTGCGAGTATTTTTGCCGATGTGGATCATCTTGGTTCCGGTGTCGGCCTGCTGCCGGTGGTTCGTGAGCGCGACCGAGTAAAACTCGCCGATAGAATTGTCGCCCTGCAGGATGCAACTCGGATACTTCCACGTGATCGCCGACCCGGTCTCCACCTGGGTCCACGAAATCTTCGAGTTGACGCCCGCGCATTTGCCGCGCTTGGTGACGAAGTTGTAAATGCCCCCGCGCCCTTCTTCATCGCCCGCGTACCAGTTCTGCACGGTCGAGTATTTGATCTCCGCGTTGTCCAGCGCGACGAGTTCGACGACCGCGGCGTGCAACTGGTTCTTGTCGAATTTCGGAGCTGTACAGCCTTCCAAGTACGAAACGTATGCGCCCTCTTCGGCGATGATCAGCGTCCGCTCGAACTGCCCCGACTCCGAGTTGTTGATGCGGAAATAGGACGAAAGCTCCATCGGACAGCGCACGCCTTTCGGGATGTAACAGAACGAGCCGTCCGAAAAGACCGCCGAATTCAAAGCCGCGAAGAAGTTGTCGGTGTAGGGAACGACAGAGCCGATGTACTTCCTGATCAATTCCGGGTAATCCCGCACCGCCTCCGAAAACGAGCAGAAGATCACCCCTTCCTTCGCCAGCTTCTCCTTGAAGGTCGTCGCCACCGAGACGCTGTCAAAGATCGCGTCGACGGCGACATTGGCCAGCATCTTCTGCTCGTGGAGCGGAATGCCAAGCTTCTCGAAGGTGTCGAGCAACTGCGGGTCGACCTCGTCGAGGCTCTGTTTCTTCTCCTTTTGCTTCGGCGCCGAGTAATAGATGATGTCCTGATAATCTATCTTCGGATAATGGACGTTAGCCCATACAGGCTCTTCCATCTTCAGCCAATGGCGGAAGGCTTTCAGACGCCATTCCAGCATCCACTCCGGCTCGTTCTTCTTCTCGGAGATCATGCGGACGACATCCTCGTTCAAACCGCGTGGGATGACGTCCGACTCGATCTCGGTGACAAAGCCGTATTTATATTTCCGATTTGCAATTGCTTCAATTGCGCTCATTTTCTTCCTCAGAAAACCTCAACCACGAAGAAACGAACAGAGAGCCAGAAAAATCTTCGCGCCCTTCATTCTCTTCGTGGTTGATTTTCATTCTTCTTAAACTAAAGATGACAAAATAGTCAGGTTTAATTTCAAAAAAACTCGGGGCGCAACGGGGCAAAAGCGGTCACGCGGCGGGGCGCGCCTGCACAGGCTCTTTGACGCCGCCGCGGCTAGTAATCTGCACGAATTTAACGTCAACGGAGCCGGTGAGCAGCGTCGAGATGGGGACTCTGTCAAAGACGCTGTTGACGAAATCAGTGATGCTCGTCCAGACCGGCTTCAAACCGCAGCCGTCGTGATGCACGCAGACGTCCTGATTGCCCGTGAACTGCGAGCATATCTCTTCCTCGGACGGTATGCCGCCGAGCGCGCGCATCACCTCGCCAAGCGAAATTTCGCCGCAGTGGCGCGTCAAACGGTAACCGCCTTTCGGTCCGCGCACGCTCTCGACGATCCCGCTGTGGCTCAACGTCCATAGAATCTTTTCGACATAGGCTACGGAAAGGCCCTCGCGCTCGGCAATGTCGCGCACAAAGACCGCGCCAGGCTCCAAATTGCCGTCGGAGTCGGCGGTCTGTTCGCGCGCGAGTTGCAGGACGCAGCGCAATCCGTATTCTTCCTGAGCCGTTATCTTCATGGTCGTTAATGGTTATTACTTCTTGAATTGAAACCTGATCCTAACACGCGCGTATAAACCTGACAAGATAGTCAGGTTTATACGGGTCACTTTTTTTCTTTACCTTTCACGACCTGAGCGCCTTCGGCGGAACTCCATTCGCTGAACGACCCGTCATACATCATCGCGTCATAGCCGAGATATTTGAGCATGAAGTAAGTGTGCGACGCCTGTATTCCGGTGTTGCAATAAGTGACGGCCTTTTGACCGGCTTTGAGGCCGGCGGCCTCGTAAATCTTGCTCAATTCCGAGGGAGGTTTCATCGTCGGATTCTCTCTGCTCAAGAGATGGGTCACCCAATAGATGTTGGCGGCGCCGGGAATGTGGCCGCCGCGTGGATTTTGATCGCCGACGTATTGCTCTTCGGGCCGCGCGTCGATGACGGCCACGTCGGCGGCGCCGGCGTTCACGGCCGTACGCGAGAAATCGCGCATTGCGTCGAGCTTGGCGACGATTTGAGGCCTTGGCCGAGGGGTGAAGCCGGCCGGCTCCATTTTGACCGTTTGCGTCTCTACCGGGAGCTTTTCGGCCTTCCATTTCTCGATCCCGCCGTCGAGCAGCGAGGCGCGGTCGCCGTGGCCCAGGTAATCGAGCGTGAAGTAGACGCGCGCCGCCAGCAGAACCGAATTTTCACCATAGATCACGATCCGCCCCGTATCCCCGACGCCGAGTTGTTCAAAGACTTTCTGCAGATCGGCCACGGCGGGCAATTCGTTCGCGACGCCGTTGCGCGTGGTCAGTATCTCTTTCGACGAGAGGAATCGCGCCCCTGGGATGTGGCCGTCGTCGAAATGTTTGCGCTCGGCGGCGACGTGGATCACGAAGACATCCCGGTCGTTGAGGCGCTTCGCCAGCCAATCGGTCGTGACCAGCATTTCGGAGCGAACCCGCGACCTGTCGTTTTGCGCCTCGCCTTTCGCTGTAACGAACGCCTGCGCGCAGAGAAGCGCCGTTAGAATGAGCGACGTCGGGATGGCGAGTGAACGTGGGCGTGAACTTTTCATAAATTTCCTCCTGGTGTAGTGGAACAGCTGTGTCGTCGCTTATACAAGATTCCATCATAACCCATGTTTCCCGCGCCAGGTTAATGCGCGCGGCCGCGCCGTTCCGGTTTGACCGGGGAGTCGGAGCAACTTAGAATCCATCTTCGTTCGCGGGCTGTTTGCGCTGCCGTCAGTTGCGGTCATTCATCTTTCGAAGTCGTT
>DATEMG010000707.1:0-7588 GCA_035275805.1 Blastocatellia bacterium | reverse complement strand
GCTTTGACGCCGCTTTCCCATCCCTCGATTTGTCGAAAGCTCGATTTACAACTGGGAAAGCGGCGTCAAAGCCGCCGCACTCCAAAGGCTGCCGCCAATTTAGATGTTTAAACTTAACGCCATTAGCGTTGAAACGCCGGCCTAATCTCAACCGTCGCTCCGCGACTAAGAAGCGGCGCTCTGGGAGCGCAAAAGATTTGGGTAATGACAAGTTTTCAAAGCGGGAGCTATGACGCGCCGTTGATCATCTTGTCGAACCACTCGACGTTGGTTTGCATGATCTTCAGCAGCATCTTCGGTTCGGTCGGGCCGTGGGCCTGGCGGGGCATTACCAGCATGCGCACGGGGACGCCCTGCTGCTTCAGCGCGTTGTACAGTTCGTAGCCCTGCGAGATCGGCACACGCAGATCGCCTTCGCAATGCTGGATGAGCGACGGCGTCGAGGCGCCCTTGATGTTGAACATCGCAGAATGCTGGCGGTATACCTCAAGGTTGTCCCAGAACTGCGCGCCCATGTAATCGGGGATGAAGCCGGGGATGTCGGCCGTGCCGGTGAAGCTCATCAGGTTGGTCACGGCGGCGCCGATCGACGCGGCTTTGAAGCGTTTGGTCTGCGTGATCACCCACGAGGTCATAAATCCGCCGTAGCTCCAGCCCATCACGCCAAGCCGGTCGGTATCGGCCACGCCCATCGAGATGACGTGATCGACGCCGGCCATCAAGTCTCTGTAATCGCCGCCGCCCCAATCCTTGTAATTCGCGTAGCGGAACTTCCTGCCGTACCCGGACGAGCCGCGTGGGTTGGCCCGCAGCACGGCATAACCGCGGGCGTTGAAGACTGCGGTGGGATAGAGGCCTGGGCCGGCGGCGAAGTTCTGGGTGAAGACCCCGGTCGGGCCGCCGTGAATGACCAGCAGCAGGGGGACGCGCTGGCCGGCTTTGTAATTAACCGGGTAATTCAGAATGCCTTCGATCTCAATCCCGTCGCCGCTCTTCCAACGCACAACTTCCATTTTGCCGAGCGGCGGTTTCGACAGATCGGTGTTCGCGGCGCTGACTCTCGCCAGGGCGAAATTGTCCGCAGGCGTGACATAGGCTTCAACTGCGGCGCCGTTATTTTGCATCGTTAATCCGAACATCGCGCGCGTGTGATTGAGATTGATTGCGCTGTAAACCGCGCGGCCATTCTCTATGTCTGTGACGGCGCCGGTCTCGACGTTGATTGCGGAAATGGCGGTCGTCGTGCCGCGCGTCTCGGCGAAGTAAATGCGTTTGCCGTCGGCCGCCCATCCGATCAGATTCGGCTGTTCGTCGAAGGTGGGCGCAAGCGGCTTTGGCGCGCCTCCGCCCGCGGAGAGGATGTTGATCCTGGTTCGAAAAGCCCAGGTCGGAGGATCGTCGCTGACGGTAAGCGCGATCCATTTGCCGTCGGGCGAATAGATCGGCTGTGATTCGGCGGCCGCGGTCGCCGCGATCGCTTTGATCTCCCCGCTCGCCACGTTAACTACCGAGACATTGGCGCTCGTCCAGTCGTCGGCCTTCAGCGATTTTGTGTGGGTGAAAACTATTGATTTGCCGTCCGGGGACCAATCGAATACGCCGTCTCCGCCGAGCCCCGAGCCGACCGTGAAAGCGCCTTTCGTCAACTGGCGCGGTTCGCGTTTTCCGGCGCCGTCTTTTTCTATGGATATGACGTAGAGGTGATTCATCTTGACGTTCTCGTCAATCCATCGCGAATCGTCTTTGCCTTTGTTGTTCTTCTCTTCGTCGGTGGTCGGCGGGTCGGCCATCGTGAAAGCCACCCGTTTGCCGTCTGGCGACCACGCGAATCCGCCCACGCCGCTCTTCACGTCGGTGATCATTTCGGCCTCGCCGCCGGTCGAGCGCATCAGGTAAAGATTGTTCTTGCCTGATCGGGAAGAGGTGAAGGCGATCCAGCGGCCGTCTGGCGACCAATCGGGATTGGTCGAAGACTTTTCGCTGAAGGTCATCTGATAGGCGTCGCCGCCAGAGGCTGAGGCCGTCCAGACCTGTGTCAGGTATTCGCTCTTCTCCTCCGTCATCACCGGTTCGTTGACAGTGTAAAGGACGCGCTTGCCGTCGGGCGAAACCTGAACGCCGCCGACGGCTCTGACTTTCATCGAAAGCTCAGGCGTCCACGCAGCAGCTTGATTTGAGGTTTCGTCGCGCGTCCTGGAACTCAGCGCCGGAACGGCGAGAGCGATTATCAAAATGAAGCTCAGGAATTTGGTCGAACCTGCGTAAAAACTTCGTCGTGACATAATCTCTCCTTGAGGATTGAGGATCGAGGATCGAGCATCGAGGATGGAAGATCGCGATCCTCGATCCTCAATCCTCTTCAGTGAGCACAGTTTATCACCGGTTGTTCTTGTGTCCAGCGGAATCGGCATATATGATCCCGGCTCAGAAAAGAACCAATCCGATTCATCTATGGAGGTTAATAATGAAACGACTGGCAGTATTGTCAGGGCTTTTGCTCGTCGGCGTGATCTCTGTGGCGGTCGCGCGACAACAACCACAACCAGGTCAGCCGGCGCAGCTCGAGATTCAGCAAGTGAAAGACAAGCTGTACATGATCACCGGCGGGGGCGGGGCCACGGCGGCCTTCATCACCGAAAAGGGCGTCGTGGTGGTGGACACAAAACTTCGGGGTAACGGGCCGGGCATCTTGGAAAAGATCAAATCGGTCACTCCCAAACCCGTAATTATGGTCATCAACACGCATACGCATGGCGATCACGTGGGGAGCAACGACGCCTTTACCGGCGCGGTAGAGTTCATCGCCCACGAGAACTGCAAGGCGAGAATGGAGACGATGCCCGCGTTTCAGTCCGAGGAAGGCAAGAAGTTCCTGCCTGGGAAGACCTACAAGGACAAGCTAAGCTTGCTGAAGGGCGCCGATAAGATCGATCTCTATTACTTCGGTCGCGGCCACACCGGCGGCGATACCTTCATTGTCTTCCCGGCGTTGAAGGTGATGCATTCGGGCGACATATTTGCCGGCAAGGGCACGCCCATTATGGACACTAACAATGGCGGCAGCGGCCTGGATTATCCCAAGACCCTGGCGAAGGCCGCGGCCGGCATCAAGGGGGTCGAAACGGTCATCCCCGGACACAGTTCGTTGATGACCTGGAACGACTTCAAAGAATATGGCGATTTCATTCGTGACCTGGTGGCGGCCGTCGGGCAGGCCAAAAAGGACGGCAAGGACGTTGACAAGGCCGCCGCGGACATCAAGATGCCCGAAAAATACAGCAGCTACAACATGGCCCGCTTGAAAAGCAATATCACCGCAATCTACGCTGAGCTGAACCAATCGTCGGCTAAGCCGTAAAATTCGAGGATGCGTCAGGAACTCACAAACCGCAAAGCCGTAGCGGAAGCAATCTCGCTCCGCACGGCTTTGCTTTTGATGTTTTTGGTCCTGCTGTTCGCGTCCATTTACGCTCATCCGGTCCCGTTCAGCTATCTCGATTTGCGTATGGGCCAGGGCCAGGGCCAACTGGAAGGCTCTCTTGTCGCGCACGTCACATATCTATCGCGCGAGTTGAATGTGACGCCGGCCGAGTCGCTGCTCGACCCGGTTATGCTTGAATCGAAGAAGGAGGCCATTCAGAGTCTCTTACGTCCCAACTTACTGCTGGCGGCTGACGGCCAGGCGCTCGATTTGAAGCTGCTGCGCGTTGAACCGCTGCCCGATCGGCAAGCAGTGGCGTTGCATCTGCGCTTTGACGCGAAGGCGTTTCCGGCCGCGCTCGGAATACAGTGTTCGCTCTTTACCCACGAGCCGGAACACCAGACCTTCCTCAACATTTATGAAGAAGGGCTACTGGTTCATCAGGAAATTTTCGATAAGGACCACACGGCCCTCGAATACTTTACCGGCAGCCGGCAAGTCGCGCTGGCAGTCGTGAAAAAGTTCGTCCCCCTCGGGATCTATCACATTTTCGGCGGGCCCGATCACATCCTCTTCATCGTGGGGCTGTTGCTGATGGGGGGAAGCTTGTTGCGTCTGCTGACCATTGTCACAGCCTTCACCGTCGCCCACAGCGTCACCCTCTCGCTGGCCGCGCTGGACGTGGTCAACCCGCCTGCATGGCTGATCGAGCCGGCCATTGCGCTGAGTATTGTTTATGTCGGCATAGACAACCTGATGGTCGGCAAGTCGGGCTGGGACGCGCGCGCCTGGATAGCCTTCTTCTTCGGCCTCGTGCACGGTTTCGGATTCGCGGGCGTGTTGCGGGAATTCGAACTGCCGAGCCGGGCGTTGGGCTGGTCGCTCTTCTCGTTCAACTTCGGCGTGGAAATCGGGCAAGTGTGCATAGTCGTGGTCGCGGCCTCGCTTCTGGCGGCGCTGCGCAATCGCAATAAGGAACTCGGCCGGAAAGTCGCGACCGTCGGCTCAGTGATCGTGATCCTGGCGGGAAGTTTCTGGTTCATTCAGCGAGTCTTCTTCTAGATAGGATTTCAATTGTGTATACGGGAATTGGTGTTTGCGCCAATGAATGTATCAATAGAACGCGGATGACACAGACAGGCGCGGATCATCGCGGATAAAACCAAAAAAAGATCCGCGTTCTATTAACCCATACATCGGTGTGAAAATCGCTTTTGTGAGTGAAATTATGAAAACTCTTTACGATCCGATAGAGCCTTACCAGCAAGGGATGCTGAAGGTATCTGACATCCATGACATTTATTACGAGCAGTGCGGGAATCCAAACGGTC
The DNA here is from genome assembly GCA_035275805.1 of Blastocatellia bacterium. Taxonomy (GTDB): domain Bacteria; phylum Acidobacteriota; class Blastocatellia; order RBC074; family RBC074; genus JAJVID01. Next base: position 2,836 of record DATEMG010000707.1, on the reverse strand, counting down.
AGCCTGTGGTCTTTCTTCACGGCGGCCCGGGCGCCGGATTAGTCGCAAACTATCGATGCTTCTTCGACCCGGAGGCCTATCGAATTGTACTGTTCGATCAGCGAGGCGCGGGCAATAGCGTTCCGCATGCTTCCCTGGAAGAAAACACGACCTGGCATCTGGTCTCGGACATCGAGCGATTGCGCCGGCATCTTGGCATTGAAAAGTGGATGGTCTTTGGCGGTTCGTGGGGGAGCACTCTCGCTCTGACTTACGCGCAGACTCATCCCGAGCGCGTTAGCGCGCTCGTACTGCGCGGCGTCTTTTTGTGCCGCACGAAAGAGATTGACTGGTTCTACCAGGAAGGCGCAAACGCAATCTTCCCCGACGTGTGGGAGCAATACGAGGGCGTCATCCCTGAGCCTGAGCGCCACAATATGCTCGAAGCATATTACCGGAGGCTCACTGGCGAAGAGGAATCGGTTCGTTTGGAAGCTGCGCGGGCATGGAGCGTCTGGGAAGGCAGCGCATTGAAGCTGATACCCGATCAGAGTCTGATTGATGATTTCAGCGAGCCGCACAAGGCGCTTGCGCTTGCGCGCATCGAGGCGCATTACTTCATAAACAACGCCTTTTTCGAGACCGACAATTACCTGCTCGAAAACGTCGACAAGATTCGTCACATTCCCGCCGTGATAGTTCAGGGGCGGTACGACATAGTATGCCCGATGATGAGCGCGTGGGATCTCCATCGCGCCTGGCCTGAGGCGGAGTTTATAATCGTTCCTGACGCGGGCCATTCAGTCACCGATCCGGGCATCACAAGCGCGCTCGTTGACGCGACAGATCGCTTTAGAAATCAGACAACTTGATTTTGCGCTTCCAGTAATACTAGGGCGGTTAGCAAATGCTTGTACGGTGTGGGGCGATTTGTTTAATCGCCCTGCTTGTGGTTTTGCCCGATCGGGCGCGAGTAAACAACTCGCGCCACAGTCCGCAATGTGGGGTGATTTGTTTACTCGCCCTGATTGAGGCTTCGTACAATCAGGAAACAAGCGCGAGTAAACAACTCGCGCCACAGTCCGGCACACGCAATCGCAAACCGCATTATTTCTTTTTCTGGCCGGGCTGATCCATCACGCAATTGAAATTCGCCGCCTCATCCGTGCTGCCGCTCCCTTTGTAGCGGGCCACTTGCGGATATGGGCAAAGCGGGCGCGTGCGCGAAGCCGGAGCTTGCGGATTCGCCCCCTGCCGTTTCGTGGCAATGACCTGTTCCGGCGCGACGCCCTGTTCCACCCAACGTTCAAGCGCAAGCGTCAGATCGTGTTGCGGGTCGGATTGCGCGCTCGTGACCATCTGGCCGAAGGTGTCCGGGCCGGGGCCGCCGGCGCAATGCTGCACGCCCGGCGCCATATACAGCCGCATGAAGCCGTTCGCCTGCCGCTGCCCCAGTCTCGCCACGACGCTCTGAAAGTAGTTGATGGTGTTGACCGGCGGCAGCGCCGCGTCGTTCCAGCCGTGATAAAGAATCAACTTGCCGCCGCGAGCGCTGAAGGCTTTCAGATTTGGATCAGCCGCATTCAACACCGAAGCCAGTTTTTCGTCCGCCGCCTTGCTGTCGCGTTCCAGGTCGAAGGATTTATAGTCCCAGTTCGGATTGTTGTAGACCATGTTCTTGAAGGCCTGAGTTGAGAAAAAGAATTGCGCGGCTGCCGTGGGCTGCGCCCCCGTGATCCAACCCGTCCAGCCGCCCGGCCCCGTTTCGGCGCCCGGCGTAAAGCCGGGGATGATTTGCTGCCCCTTGGCGTTGCGCGGCCCGGCATAAATTTGCTTCAGGGCGGCGACCTGCTTTTCAGTCAGGCACTCGTCGGTTTCAGCGCCTTTACACAGCAAGACCGCCGGGTCGAAACCGCATTTCGTCGGATCATCCAGCACGCCATCCGTCACCCCGTCACGCGCGTCGCATGCCGCGAGCACGGCGGCCTCGATGGCCTTCAATTTTTTCGCCGGGATGTAGCTGGCCGGATCGCTCAGCAGCAACTGCATATTCCAGGCGAAGCCCGTGAGTATCTGGCTGAAGGCGTTCGCCGGCGCGCCGGCAATGATGCCGTCGTAATCATTGGGATAGCGTTGCGCCTCCATCAGTCCTTGCCGCCCGCCATTCGAGCAACTGGCGAAGTAAGATCGCTTCGGTCCGTCGCCGTAGAAAGCCTTGATGATCAACTTGGCTTTTTCAGTCATCTCGTGAATCGCACGATGGCCGTAATCCACAATCTTTTCGGGATGTCCCAACGCCCAACTGGCGTCCCCGCCGCTATGCCCCGTGTCGGTCGAAGCCGTGGCGTACCCGCGCTGAAGCGAGCCCGCAAGCCCGCCTGCCGGCCCGGCGTAGGGAATCGAACCGGCGAATCCGCCATTGCCGATGCCTTGAAATTTCCCGTTCCAATTCGCGATCGGCATCCAGACTTCAAACTTGATCTCCGAATCACTCGTCGGCTTGATCACGCCCGCCACACGACAAAAGGCGGGCAATTCTTTGTACGGCGCGGCGGAACCCGTCACCGGCGTGAACGCTCCCGCCGCCACGGATTGCGCCACCGTGATAGTAGTGTTGGGCAGTTTCAACTCGGCCATTCCTTCGCACGTGGCCGCGGAGACGGAGCCGAACGCCAGCGCAACAAGTGGCGGAACGGCCAGCCATAGCCGATAGAATTTGCTTCGTGATGTTTCGTTGTTATTCATTGAGATCCTCAATTTGGGAACCGGCGCAGTGTCGCCCCTACGCGCGGCGTCGCATTGACTTGAAATGGCGGCAGCCTTTGGAGTGCGGCGACTTGTCGCCGCTTTTCGTTTA
>DATEMG010000706.1:0-6295 GCA_035275805.1 Blastocatellia bacterium | reverse complement strand
CGATGTTTATGGCCGGGATCAGGCTTCCGCGCCAACCGGCCTCGCCGCCGCCGCTTTGCCGCGCGCTTCGTCGACGGACGAAAGCAGAATCATTCCGATGATGAAGAACGCCCCGACCGAAAGAATCGCGGGGCGCTGGCTGCCGGTCAGCCACGAGAGCAGGCCGAAGATCATCGGGCCGGCGAAAGCCAGCGACTTGCCAGCCACTCCGAGGAATCCGAAAAACTCCGCGGCGTTCTGTTTCGGAGTGAAGAGCGCGACCAGGCTCCGCGAGACCGATTGGCAAGATCCCATCCCGACGCCGACCAGCCCGGCGGCCACATAGAAACCAGTCTTCGATTTGGTCAGATAAAGCAAAACCACGGCGGCCAGCCAGACGCTCAGTGAAATAAATATCGTCCGTTTTTGCCCGATGCGGTCGGCGATGAACCCGAAGGCGAACGCTCCCGTGGCGGCCACCACGTTGATGACGATGAGCATTACGCCGAAATCGAAGGGGGTGAATTGGAGCGTGTTTTTAGCGTAGAGTCCGGCGAAGTAGATCACCGTCACGATCCCGTCGTTGTATATCAGAAAGGCGATGAGGAGCCTGAACAGATCACGATATTGCCTGATGTGCGCGAAAGTTGTCTTCAGTTGTCTGAAGCCTACGCTGACGTAATTCTCTCCTGGCGGCAAGGCGACTTTGACGCTTCGCTCGCGCAGGAATAGAAAGGTTGGGATGACCGCCAACGCGTAATAGACCGCGACCACGACCGGAATCAGCCTGGCCATCGAGAGTTGCTGACCCGTAGGATTGGCCACAATGTTCGCCGAGAGCGGAAGACAGATCGCGATGATCACCAACCCGCTGATATAACCCATCGCCCATTTGCGTCCCGAGATTCGCCCCGCGTTCTCTTCGGTCGAAATGCCAGGCAGAAAACTGTCGATGAAGACGCCGCCGCCCGCGAAACCGACATTGGCGATGACGTAAAGCGCCACGCCCAGCGCCGTCATCCCGGGGCCGACGAAATAGAGCGACGCTGTGAAGAAGACGATCACCATAGCGCAAGCGCCCAGAAACTTTTTGCGGCTGCCGGAGAAGTCCGCAATCGCGCCCATGATCGGCGCCAGAATCCCGACAATCACTTCCGAGATGGCCGCCGAAACTCCCCACAACAAATCCGCTCGTCCCTCATCGCCGACTACGATAGCGCTGAAGTATTGGGCGTAGAAAGTGGTGACGATGATCGTGGTGAAAGCGGAATCAGCCACGTCGTACATGCACCAGCCGAAAATCTCTTTTTTGGTGACAGGCGGTTTTGGCGGGGCGGCGCCGGTCGTGGATTTGGGCGGCGCCGCAGCTTTCATTGATGTGTCTGAAGCCATTTTTTACCTGACGCCGAGCAGCAGGTCGACAACGAGCTGGTCGAGTTTTTCGTACGGCAGTCTCTTCTTGGTCAATTCGGCCCGGTTGAGGTTCATCGACTTGATCTGTTCCGCGCGCTCTTTGGTGAACTTCAGCGGGACAGGCTCAAACGACGGGTCGGTCGAGCGGATTTCGGCCAACAGCGATTGAATCTCCCGGTCCTCGCCGAATTGCCGGGCCTTCTCTTTGAAGATCAGGTAATTTCGCATGCAGCCGGCGGCGAAATCCCAGACGCCCTCTTCGTCCTCGCTGCGATAGGGGTGGGCGTCGAAGTGGCGCGAGCCTTCGTAGCCTTTCTCTTCAAGCATCTTGACCAGGAAGAATAGGTTCTTGATGCCCTCTGAGCCGAAGCGAAGGTCCTGGTCGAAGCGTGGGCCTTTCTGGTCGTTCAGATCGATGTGGAAGAGCTTGCCCGCTTCGAGCGCCTGCGCGACCACGTGGTAGAAGTTCAAGCCGGCCATCTGTTCGTGGCCGACCTCCGGATTGACGCCGACCATTTCGTGATGATCGAGCGTGTTGATGAAACCCAGGTAGGCGCCGGTCGAAGGGAAGTACATGTCGCCGCGAGGCTCATTCGGCTTGGCTTCAAGAGCGAACTTGTAACCGTAGCCCTGCGAGATCGAATACTCACAAAGGAAATTCATCGCCTCGCGAAACCATTTGACGGCCTCGCAGGCGTCCCTCGCCGCATCGACTTCCGCGCCTTCGCGCCCGCCCCAGAAGACGTAAATCTTCGCGCCGACCTCGGCGCCAAGGTCCATCGAGCGCATGGTTTTTTGCACCGCGTAAAGGCGGACGCGCGGGTCGTTCGACGTGAACGCGCCGTCCTTGAAAACCGGGTCGGAGAAGAGGTTCGTGGTCGCCATCGGGACGACCATTCCGTAATCTCCCAGCGCTTTCTTGAACTCGCCGACGATCTTATCGCGCTCGGCGGCGCTGGCGTCTATAGGGACGAGATCATTATCGTGAAAATTGACGCCGTAAGCGCCGAGCTCTGAAAGGCGTTTGACGATTGTGACGGGCGAGATCTGTTGGCGGGTAGGCTCTCCGAACGGATCGCGCCCCGGATTCCCGACCGTCCAGAGGCCAAAAGTGAATTTATGTTCCTTCTTCGGTTGCAAATTGTTCATCGCTCAATTCCTCGGAAAACTCCTGGGAGCGCAGGCATCCTTGCCTGCTTGCTTTGGTCAGTCGGTCATTGCCGGAAACCCCGCAGGCAAGGATGCCTGCGCTCCCAGGAGGACTCTCATCGTTTTTGGAGGTCGCTCATTACGACACGAACGAAAGCATTGAAAACAGGATCAGTAAATATGAGCGCGTGATTGTAGCCGAAGATACGCGGATCTAGGAAGAGACGCGTATAGATTCTCCGGTCACGGGCTGACGCGGTGATCGCCGTCAATCTCGGCAGGCAAGTTTGTTTAACGTGGCGGATCAGACCTTGATCTTCATGTTGAAATGGGTACCGAAGATTGAAATGGGTACCGAAGAGTTCCTGTCGATGAAAATTCTCATTGAGCGATAAAGTATGGGGCCGGGATGGCAACGACTGTTCGTGATGAGCGCCGGGGGCCGGATCCCGTTTGGCTCATTACTGTGCAATCGTTTGTGTGGGCGATCGGTTGAGAAAGGGAAAAGAAAACGAGAGATGGCCTGATAATCAGGCCGATTGAGGGTCTCTCTTGGGAAACAATGCGGCGAATGCCTCGCGTGCGGTGGAGGCGTTTTCGCTGCGGTTCTTCAACCACTCGGCCGTCGTCACGAAAGGTGAGCGGGCCGCATTGTTCGATTTCTTGCCGCGCGGCTTTCTAGCTTTGCGGGTATGTCGCATTTGTTCTTGTAGTGGGGAATCTTTCTTGATCAATTTAGCTTTCATAAATTTACCTTCTAATTGTCTTCTCCAAATGAACGGAAGTTCAAAGGGAGTCTTGCATAAGCCGAAGAAAATAATTATTCGCCGGGTATCGATGCGCCCGGGAATAAATTCGACTCAAAAACTGCTTACGCTTGATTTTCCGACTTCGCCATCGCTGAGAAATTTTGCAAGCTTCACACTGGGGGCAAGCCAAGCCAGGCCGGGGAGGATTCTCGTCGCTACCGGGAAAAAAGGGATCGAAGCCTGTAAAGCGAAGCAGCGAAGGAAAAAGGTTTCGATGAGTTGCCCGAACTCTCGGGTCTGACGGGGAGCTGGCAAATCTCAAGAAATGTCAGAACTAGAGTCCTGACAATCGCCTTCGCCGCATCTCGATGACTGTTGGATTGTCAAGTCTGAGTACCTTGGAGCGGGAGACGGGATTTGAACCCGCGACTTCAACCTTGGCAAGGTTGCACTCTACCACTGAGTTACTCCCGCATCGGAAACTGCTTTTTAACCTATCCCCGCGCGTTTTGTCAACGGGACGAAGCTACGAAATTTCAAATGTCAGTAAATCGTAAAATCGGAAAGCAAAAGCATTTATCATTTGTCATTGTTCATTTGTCACTTGGCATCGCCAATTGCGATTCCTATTCAGCGCCAAGTAATCATTGAGTAATTTCTGGGCAATGCCAGATGACAAGGATCTCTTCGTTCATTTCGTCGCCTACTGAATGTCGCGTCGACTCCATTGGCTACGACTGAACCTCTGCTCGGAGAAATATCCGCGCCGCAATGTCACAACGGGCGCGCCGCCGGATTTCATTACGACGGACGCCACGTCGTACCGGTATGGTTCCTCCGAAACGTCAGTAATTCGGCGATAGACACGGGCCGCCCGGATGATCTGGCGCTGTTTGCGGATGTCCACGGCTGTCTCGGGTTGAGCGATCTCATCGCTCGAACGGGTTTTAACTTCGACGAAGGCCAGCGTGAATGGCCGCGTCGATTCGTCGTAGGCCACGATGTCGATCTCGCCCGTGATCCGGCGGCCGTCTCTGCCGTGGCCGATCGGGGCGATGAAATTAGCGGCGACTATCCGGTAGTCATGCCGCTTGAGGTAATCTGCGACCAGCTGCTCGCCGTATTCCCCTAACGCCAGGCGCCACGGGCGAGGCTTCTCTTTCCCTTTGCTGAATTTTTTTAGAAGGTTCGATAAAAACATGCGTTTCTGAAATCGAATGCGAGCGGTTATACTTCCGACCAATCGGAACAGATCGAAATTACCGGGAGCGCAAGCATCCTTGCCTGCGCTCGCGGAGCTCCTCTTGATCGAATAATAAGGTGAAACGGATAAGAACCACTATGATCACAATCCCATGTCGTTTTCTATTGGCCGCGATTGTTCTGTCAGCCTTCGGGACAATGGCGCGCGCCCAACAATCTCCGCATATGAGTTCAGGTTACATCCCGCATCGCGTTTACAAATCCGGCGACAAGCGGTTCAGCGACTTCGAGGCAATGCTGGCCGAGATCGCCAGGGTCGACGTGGCCTTCGTCGGCGAACAGCATAACGACCCGGCGACCCATCGCATCGAGCGGGCCATTTTGGAGGGGCTGGCGCGCCGGCGCGGGAACGTGGTCGTCGCCCTGGAGATGTTCGAGCGAGACACGCAGCCTTCGCTCGACGAATACCTCGCAGGGCGTTTGAACGAAGAAGATTTTCTGAGGTCCGCGCGGCCCTGGCCGAACTACATGCCCGACTACCGGCCGCTGATCGAATTCGCCCGCGTGCATGGATGGAGAGCCATCGCCAGCAATACCCCCAGGCGCATCGCCGTTCAAGTCTCGAGAGAAGGGCTTGGCGCGGCGCGCCCCGATTCCGAGTCGGAACGAAAGCTTGTCGCCTCCGAAATCTCCTGCCCGCTGGATGATTACTTCAAACGATTTGCCGAAGCCATGAGCAAGGGGCATCCCGGAGCGCATCAAAAATCGGGGGAAGAGAAACAGACTGACAAAAAGCAGGAAGAGGAGCGGCGGGCGGCGCTTGAGCGTTTCTATCAAGCTCAGTGCGTGAAGGACGAAACGATGGCCGAATCCATAGCAAATGCTCTGGGCGTTCAGGGGACGCAGCCCAATCCCCAGGGCGGTCCGCTCGTCGTTCATTTCAACGGCGCGTTTCACAGCGACTACCGCCTGGGCACGGCTTCGCGGGTCATCCGCCGGGCGCCGAAGTCGAATGTCAAAGTAATCTCTGTCGTCCCGGTCGAAAACCTCGACGCGATCAACGTTGACGAATACCGCAAGCGCGGCGATTTCATCGTCTTCACGCTCAAACCGCCCGCGTCACAATAAACTCAGAGGTGTCAGGTGTCAGGTGTCAGGTGTCAGTTAGCTCCTGTGCTGAAACCTGAAACCTGAAACCTGAAACCTGAAACCTGACACCTGCCTCACTCGATCGGGCGCCATTCGCGCCCGTCTTCTTCGAGCAATTCGTCGGCCTCTTTCGGTCCCCACGAGCCGGCGGTGTAGTTCGGGAACATGCGCGGCGGCAGGGCCTTCCAGACGTCCAGCAGCGGTTCGATCACGCCCCACCCGGCCTCGACCATGTCGGCGCGCTGGAAGAGCGTCGCGTCACCAATCATGCAATCGTAAAGCAGCCGCTCATAGCCGGTGCTCAGCAGACTCCCGAAATAGTCGACGTAATTGAAATCCATCTCGACCGCGCCGAGCCGCATGACCGGGCCGGGAATCTTCGCGCCGAATCGCAGCGAGATGCCCTCGTCAGGCTGAATGTGGATGATCAGCCGGTTGGTTCTCAGTTTTTCGATCGGCGTCTCGCGGAAGAGCGTCAGCGGCGCGCTCTTGAATTGAATGGCGACCTCAGTCACCCGCTTCGGCAGCCGCTTGCCGGTCCGCAAATAGAACGGCACGCCCGCCCAACGCCAGTTATCGATCATCAGCCTCATCGCCACGAAAGTCTCAGTGGTCGAGTTCTGCGGCACCCCCATCTCCTGGCGATAGCCCGT
>DATEMG010000705.1:0-3998 GCA_035275805.1 Blastocatellia bacterium | reverse complement strand
GGGGCCAATGGTGTTGCGTACGTCGTCCGCGCTTACCAGAAGATGATATTCGGTCAGCTGCGACTTCAATTCTCTCTCAACACGTGATCGTTCATCGCGTGATTTAGCAAGTCTGGCCCCCGGGTCGCTCTCCTGTATACGGCGAATGCTGTCAGGCAACGGCAGACCAGGTCGCTCCGTGACGCCGCCGGTTATTAATTTCTCGACCTCAAGCCCCATGGCCTCGATAATCTTATAGGTCCCTCGCGAGAATCGTTCCAGAGAGGTCCCCCTGGCCTCAGCGATTAACATCAGTTGTGCGATTGATTCTCTTTCCGTGGCGAGTAGTTGTTCCCGTTTCAGTTTGAGCGCCACAATTTCTTTGGGCAGGTGTTCCGGCGCGAGTAACCGCACGCGCGCGCAGGCTTCATCCAGCAGGTCGATGGAGCGGTCCGGCTGTCGCCGGTCCGGCAGGTATTCGAGCGAAAGGTCGGTGGAGGCTTCCAAAGCGCTTTCGGTGATGGCCAGAAGGTGATGCATCTCCAGTCGCGTTTGCCTGGCGCGCAACGCTTCTAAGGTCTGCTCCCGCCCTAACTCGATGACGCGCACTGGCTGAAACCTTCGCTCCAAGGCGGCGTCGGCTCGGATGTATTGCGAATATTCGAAATCGGTGGTCGCGCCGATCACGCGGATTTGACCATTCGCGAGCGCTGGTTTGAGCATGTTAGCCGCATCCATCGGCGCGCCTATCGCCGACCCGGCTCCGATCAAATTGTGCAACTCATCTATGAACAGAATGACAAACCTGTTCTTACTCGCCTCATCAATGAGGGTTTTAAGCCTTTTCTCGTACTGACCGCGAAAGCTTGTACCCGCGAGCAGGTCAGTATGGCTGAGCGAGAGTATGCTCACATTCTTTAAATCCGAGGGTACCCGGTTCGCGCTTATTCGATGGGCTAAACCTTCAACCACTGCCGTTTTTCCCACTCCGGCCTCGCCAATGAGGACCGGGTTATTCTTAGACTGACGCAATAGAATAGCGATGACACGGTCGATCTCGCGATCCCGACCCGTGACAGGCTCAAGCTCATCGCGTAAGGCCGCCGCGGTGAGATCCCGCGTGAAGTCCGTAAGCGAGCTATTGAATGAAAAAGGCAGTTCGAACTCGTTCAATTTGCGCCTCCCTTCCACTTAGGTTGTCGCCATTATACCCCGAACAATCGGAGGAGTTTTCCATGGGCGGAGAATGGAATACGTGGAATGGAGGCGCCAATATCTTACTAATTCAATCCTGAGATTTAGCCGGCGACGCTTAGGCCGAACGCTGGTAGGCGCGGAAAGCGCGCGTAGCCAGAGCCGCGCTGATTGCGGCGAAAGCCAGCAGGCAGCCGATTCGCAGCAGCACGAAATTCCAGTCCGTGTGTTCGCCGAGGGCTTCCCGCGCCGCCTCGACGCTCCAGTTCACGGGGTTGAATCGGGAAACCGAACGTATCCAATCGGGCATGACGTTCTTGGCCATCAGTATCGGGGAAAGAAACATCAGCGGCATCAGTATGAAGTTTGACGCGCCGATGACCGATTCCGGTTTGCGAACCAGGAGCGCCAGCGCATTGGACAGCGCGGCGAACGGGGCGCCCAACAACATACCGCAGATGAACAGAACGATGACGCCGACGATTCCGCCGGCGAAGCGGGCGCCGGTCGCATAACCCAGGGTGATCAGGATGAGCGATTGAACGACGCTCACAACCGACATTGAAAGGATTCGGCCCGTAATGATCGCCGCGCGGTTCATCGGCGAGACCAGCAGGCGATCCATCACGCCCTGGTTCATATCCATAATCACGCCCATTCCGTTCCACCCACCCGCGACCAGCGACGACATAATGACCACGCCAGGCGTGACGAAGCTGATATAGGAGTCGGCGTTGAATCCGGGCAGTTCGACGACCCGCTTGAAAAGCTGGCCGTAGAGCAACAGCCACAGGATAGGCTGAACCAGTGAGATGACGATCCACCACGGCTGCCTCAGAAGGTTGCGCAGCAGCCGCTGCGCCATAAACAGAGAATGAGTGAAAAAAGTCATCGCGCTCCTTTCTGATTCGCCTGTTCGGCTTCGCTGAAGGTTCGACCGGTATAGTGCAAATAGACGTCATCCAATGAAGGCCGCGCCACTTTAACCGAAGCGACCTTCAGCCCATTCGACTCAAGGGCGGCGAGCATTCCCGGGACGGCGGTCGCCCCTTGTGCGGCTCGCGAATGCAGCGAGTGTCCGTCCACGACGATTTCGCTCAGGCCGTCAAGCAGGTTGAGCGCCCCGCGAACATTGCTTTCCGCCTCGGCGCTGGCGAATTCGATGTGAATCGCATCGCCGAGCAATTCGCCTTTCAATTGATCCGGCGTCCCTTCGACCACCAGTTTGCCGCGATCGACGATGGCCAGGCGCCGCGCCAGCTGGTCGGCCTCTTCCAGGTAATGCGTGGTCAGCAGTACAGTGATGCCGTCTTCATTCGCCAGCCGCGAAATGTCGTCCCACAGACCGGCGCGCGCTTCGGGATCCAGTCCCGTAGTCGGCTCATCCAGGAAAAGTACGCGCGGGCGATGGACAAGTCCCATCGCGATATCCAGCTTGCGCTGCATTCCGCCGGAGTACTTGCGGGCGACTAAATCCGCGGCTTCGGTCAGCCGAAAACGATTAAGCAACTCGTCCACATGGCTTTTCAACGTTTGCCCGCGAAGGCCGTGAATGCGGCCCTGCAGCGTCAGGTTCTCGCGGCCCGTGGCTTCGGGGTCAACGCCGGACTTCTGCGCCACACAACCTATGGCGCGGCGCACGCGCTCCGGCTCCTTCAACACGTCGAAGCCGGCGACCAGCGCGGAACCGGAATCGGGGCTCGATAAAGTGTTGAGGATTTTTATCGTCGTCGATTTGCCCGCGCCGTTGGGGCCGAGCAGCGCGAAGACCGCGCCGGCTTCGACTGTGAAGCTCAGACCGTCGAGCGCGCGAACCTTGCCGCCGTATGTTTTGACAAGGTTGTGGGCCTCGATTGCGGGCGCGGTTCGGCCGTCGCTCATTTCTGCGGTCGAATTTGTATCTGGCAAAGAACCAATCATCAAATATCTCTCCTCACTCACTAACGGAAGTCATTCGCATGGTCGGCGGCCCATTGCGCATAGTTTCGTCCCGGGTGGCCGATGACCTGTTCGAAGGTTTTCCATACCTTCTGCGGCTTGTCAACCGATTCGCCCAGGATCATCAGCTCTGTGTCAATCTCAGCCTCAGGCATGAACGGACTCCAAAGCTTTCGCGCTTGCTCCGGAGTCAGTTCCTCGAAACGGATTTCATGCCCGATTGCCGCGCCGATGGCCCGTGTCTGCTCAATCTGCGTGATTGGTTCAGGTCCGCTCACAGTGTATTTCCTACCGGCGTGGCCGTCTCCGAGCAGCGCAGCCGTGGCCACCTCGGCGACATCGGCCTCGTGGACGTGAGGGTATGCGGCGGCGCCATAGGGAGCCCGAACCACTCCCTCGGCGCGTATTGTCTCCGCCCAGCCCAGCGTACTCAACATAAGTCCAACAGGCCGCACGTGCGTCCACTCGACGCCGGCGGCTTCTACCGCCCGCTCTACCAAAAGAAAGTACAGCCCTCTCGGGTGGTACCTGGCTTCCCACGGAGCGGAAGCCGAGGACAGCGTTACGATCCTCCGCACGCCGGTTTTCTTCGCCATCTCGGCGACCTCGGTCGCGGTCGCAGGAACCGGGAACAGGTACATGCGCTCGACATTCTCAAAAGCGGGCGCCAGCGTCTCCGGGCATTCGAGATCTCCCTGGATCACCTCCACGCTATCCGGCAAGTTTGCCGCCGCCGGGTTTCGGGTTAGCGCCCGCACTCGCGCCCCGGCCTGAATGAGCCGGTCAACTACGTGACGCCCGATATTCCCGGTTGCGCCGGTCACCAGAATCGTCATGTTTCCTCCTCCGAAAATCAGTTCGTAGTCCCGCCTTTAGGCGGAAGCGTC
>DATEMG010000704.1:0-14513 GCA_035275805.1 Blastocatellia bacterium | reverse complement strand
TCGTCTTCATAAATTTACCGATGGCCCGGACGGGGCCGTTACGAGCTAACGTAAGTCGCTGGACTATGCGTTTCGTAAGAAGCCGCTGTTAAAGCAACCGGCAAAAGAAGCCGCCCTGCTTTAGCTGGCGGAGTCGTCACTTCTTCTGTTTTAGCTCTCCCCGACCTTAATCGCGGCGAATTGAATGGCGCGCTGGTTAGGGTTGGTAAAACGGATGACCAGAACATCGCCTTCGCGCAAATGCGAAGTGGCTTTCTGAAAATCTTCGAGACAGCGAATCGGCTGCCGATTGGCTTCGAGGATTATATATCCGGTCGAGAGACGTGAATCGGCGGCGGGGCCTAGCGGGTCGACATCCGAAACGATTACGCCGCCCGCGACCCCGTCGAGCAATTTGCCGACGCGCAGCTCGCGCAAGGCTTCGGGAGTGTTTTCGCGCACGGAGAATCCGAGCAGAAGGTCGCCGTTCAGTCCGCCTGCCTGTCCTCTCTTATCGGACGCCGGTCGAACTTTGGGCGAGTTGGCGGTAACGTCAATGGGGCGTTGCTCCAAGGTCGGATAGAACTTCATTGGCTGTCCACCCCGCACGACCGTAATTTCAACCCGCTGCTGCGGCGCCGAGTTGGCGACGCATGCGAAGAAATCGTCCGCCTGAGTGATCGGACGGCCGTTGAAATTAGTGATCACGTCGTAAGGTCGAATGCCCACCCGCTCCGCCGGAAAGTCGCTCGAGACGTCGGCGACGACGACTCCCTGAAGACCGCCCAGATCGAGTCCCTCGCGGAGTTCCGGCGTTAGGCTGACAGGGGTCAGCCCGAGATAGCCGCGCGCGACATAGCCTTGAGCGCGCAAATGCGCGACGACGCGTTTGACCACATTGCTAGGCACGGCGAAGCTGATGCCACGTCCGTCGCTGCGGATCACCGTGTTGACGCCTATAACTTCGCCGCGCCTGTTGAGTAGCGGCCCGCCGGAGTTGCCGCGGTTGATCGCGGCGTCGGTCTGAATGAAATTCTCGAACGGCTCGGCGTCGTAAACCTTCCGGCCCAACGCGGAGACGATGCCCGCCGTGACCGAACGCTCGTATTCGAGCGGATTGCCGATGGCGATCACGGAGTCGCCGACACGGAGCGCGTCGGAGTCGCCCAACCGAAGGGGCGGCAGGTCGTTGATGGCGATTTTGAGCAGCGCCAGATCGGTGGCGTTGTCGGCGCCCATCACCGTCGCGGCTTGAGTCCGGCCGTCATGAAGTTTCACGCGGATGCGGTCGGCGTTCGCGATCACGTGCTGATTGGTGATGATATAGCCTTCGGGATCGACTATGAACCCGGCCCCCGTGCCCCGCTGCACGCGACCTTCCTTGGCCGCCTCATCGGCGACGGCGTCTTCTCCCACAGGGATCGCCCGCGTCGCCACCACGGTCACCACGCCCGGATTCGCTTTCTCGACGACGTCAGCGTTCGTGCCGCCGAAATCACCGCTGGCCAACCCCCGGGTCCCCCCCCGTCCGAACAGGATCGAATGGAAAACGCCCGGTTGAGCAAACGACGCAACGATCAGCGCAATCGCGAATACGCCTACCGTTGCCGCGCACAGAAAGGCGAAAAAAAGTCCACGTTTCGTATTCATAAGTTTGCTCGAAGCCTGTCTCTTCAGACCGGGCTAGATTTGATTTGTCGAGTAGAGCCGGGCGCCCGCTCGAATATTGCGGGCGCCGCTTTTCGGAAATGAGCAGGCCAAGATGCCTGCGCTACAGGTTAGGGTTGTTTCCCCTGCTAATTATTTGATTTGTCTTTCACTGACGATGCGCCAGCCGCGTGACTCACGGCGCAGCGTTATCAAGCCATGCGCCTTGCCTGCGATCTTCTTGCGATTGCGCTTGAGCAGCCATTGCTTTTCGAATTTCACGTCGGCCACTTGCGCGCCGTCCGCCCGTCTTAGTCGAATCTCCGGGGACTGTGTGAATTTCAATGAGTAAAAATCGAGAACGCTGAAGACCCGGCGCTTGCGCGCCTTGATCTGCGCGCGCGTCAATTTTCCGTCACGAAAATAGTCGGCGCGGTCGGCGTAGAAACCCGTATGCTTTTCCCAATTGCCGCCGACGGCCGACTTCACCCATTGATCATAAACCGACCTCACTTCACGCTCTGCGCTTTCGCCCGCGCTTCCACCCGCGCTTCCACCCGCGCTTCCAGAGGATGACATGTCGGCCTTCGCGTCGCCCTTGACGTAAGAAGCCGGCAGCGTTCCGCCCCCGATCAATTCGGCGCCGTCGGGCCGCCTCAAGCCGTCTGGGCCGCCCACGGAATTTGCAGGCGATGAGTCCGGACTTCCCGATCCCTGGCCGTTGTCGGAGTCAGCGGATTTCGACGCGGCTGCCCTGGAAGTCTCATCGGCCTCGGCCCGCCATTCGCTGAGCAAAAGATAGCCGATGGAGCCTAATAAGACCAGCACTGCGACGCCCACCGCCACATGGAATTTAGTTCTCGACTGTCTCTCGATCAGGAGCGTCGGCGGCCTGACGACCATGTCGGAAGACGAGTTTTCAATCGAATTCGACGAGTCGAACAAAGAAGCGTCGGGAACCGGGATCACTTGAAAGCCGGCCAGCCCGAAGATGGACTTCGGATGAACGCCGGTCAATTCGTCAGCCACGATCGCGGGTCTGCGTTCGCGGGTCTCGTCCGCCTCATCGAATCCCTCCTGGAATTCTTCGAAGGGGCGCCGTGAAGATCTCACAGCGGCGGAGAGGTGTTCGGCGAATTGGGCGGCGGACGAGAAGCGGTGATTCGGATTCTTCGCCAGCGCGCGCAATACGACCTGCTCCAACTCCTTGTCTAACCCCTCGCGGAACCGGGTGGGCGGAGTCGGAGGCTCCTGCAAATGGCGCAGCAGAATCGCAGAGGTGTTTTGATCCGCAAATGGGGTCCGGCCCGTGAGCATCTCGTAAAGGATCACGCCCAGGCTGTAGATGTCCGAGCGCGCGTCAACCGCCTGGCCCGTACACTGTTCCGGTGAAACGTAATTCGGAGTCCCGACGACCATGTTTTCGTCGGTGAGACCCCGCAGGCCCTGGTCGAGGTCTTTCAACTTCGCGATGCCGAAATCGAGCACCAGGACCCGCTCCGTGGCCTCGGCCGTGGCTTCGATCATGACGTTGTCCGGTTTGAGGTCGCGGTGAATGATGCCCTGGCGGTGGGCGGCCTCGATGCCGGCGCAGACCTGGGTCATGATCGCGACCGCCCGCTCGGGCCGCATCTGCCCATGTCCCGCCGAATGAGTCCGCAACTCCTCACGCAGGCTGCGCCCCTCTATCAACTCCATCACCAGATACGCGCCGCCGTTCAGCATGAAGCCGAAGTCATAAATGGCGACGATGTTCGGGTGTTTCAATTTCGCGGCTGCGCGGGCTTCGCGGTTGAACCGTTCGGCGATGACCTGGTCGGCGAGGAATTCGGCGCGCAGAATCTTGATCGCGACGTTGCGTTCGAGCTGCTGATGGACCGCCCGATAGACCGACCCCATACCGCCGTGAGCTATCAACCGCTCCAGGCGGTATTTGCCGTCGATGATGACCGGAAGCTGATCGACGAGAAACGTTGGAGTCTGATCGAAGAGGCAATACTCCGCGCCGTCTCCGAAACAACGATGACAAACCTGACAATACCGCATTGGCGACCCTCCTGGACTATCTCAGGGTACAACACACAAATGCAGGGCCGCTCGCATCGGCCTCGACGCGCTTTGAGGGTTTCAAAACAACTATTCAAAAATGGGGCGCAATCGTCTCAACTGATTGAGACACGCCGGGGGAGGACGCGCGTGAAGCATACTAAAGGCCGCTAAGCGTTACAAGCGGAGTTCTTAACCTCGGTAAGCGCAATTGACAGGGTTAAGGGCATTACTTATATTCCGCCCTGACCTTGAGCTTTTCGACCGTGAGCGATACGACACACAGCATGCAGTTAGAACGATTTCAGGCGCAGCGCGACGCGTCGTCCGGCGTCGAGCGGTCATCATCTATGCCTCCTTGCTGCGGAACCGGCTGCGCCGTATGCGTGCTCGACTATTGGGAACCGGACGAGTTCGAAACCCCGCAGAGTTCAGAATCGGAAACGCTGGCGATGCTCGAAGCCATTGAACAGGCCGAGCGGCAGGCGCAGCGAATGATCGCCGAACAGGACGGCGATCCGCAGTAGACGCGGATTTATCACATCCCATCATGAATGGGACTTATGGGACTTATTAGCCTTATAAGTCATTCCATATAACCCCCGTCTCAGGAATCTCACAACCAACCTAGTTGGAGGTCTATCAACATGGCAGAAGCAGAAGTCAAAGCGGTTGAGAAAAAATTCAAACCGTACGTGCCAGATGAAAAAATCGTGCCGGAGTTTACCATCAAGGCCATCATCCTTGGCTCGATCTTCGGGATCATCTTCGGCGCGTCAACGGTCTATCTGGCGCTCAAAGCCGGGCTGACGGTCTCGGCCTCGATTCCGATCGCGGTGCTGGCCATCGCGGTCTTCAAACGCTTCGGCAAATCCACCATTCTCGAAAACAACATTGTCCAAACCATCGGCTCGGCGGGCGAATCCGTCGCCGCCGGAGTGGCCTTCACCATTCCCGCGCTGATATTCCTCGCGTCCGGAGATCAGTTCTTCAACTATTTCAATATCTTCACTCTCGCGCTCGTCGGCGGAACACTGGGCGTTTTTTTCATGGTTCCGCTGCGCCGCTCGTTGATCGTCAAGGAGCACGACACGCTGCCATATCCCGAAGGCACGGCCTGCGCGGAGGTGCTGGTCGCCGGCGAAAGGGGCGGCTCGATGGCAAGTAAGGTTTTTGCCGGACTTGGCATTGCATTCGCCTACAAAGCGCTGATGAGCATTTTCGGCCTGTGGAAAGAAACGCCGACCGTTCAGGCGGGGCGCGACTCCAGCTTCCCGAACGCGAGTGTGAGCGCCGATATCACGCCGGAATATCTCGGAGTCGGATACATCATTGGACCGCGCATCGCCGGCGTCCTGGTGGCCGGAGGCGTGCTCTCCTATCTCGTGTTGATCCCACTCATCACCTTAATCGGGGACGGATTGCCAACTATTCTCAAACCGGCCACCGGGTTGATTCGCGACATGTCGCCATCAGATATTCGTACGGGCTACGTCCGCTATATCGGCGCCGGCGCTGTCGCCGCCGGTGGACTGATCACTCTGATTCGGACCTTGCCCACAATCATCGCCGCATTCAAAGAGAGTTTCAAAAGTCTGCGCGATACTAAGGCCGGCGTGACGCCGGCGAGAACCGAGCGCGATATGCCGATCACATACGTCATCATCGGCTCGCTGGTTCTGGTATTCATCGTCGCGATCCTTCCCCAGCTTCCGGGCCAGGGGGTATTCGGCAGACTGCTGATGGGCCTGCTGGTGGTCGTCTTCGGATTCTTCTTCGTCACGGTCAGTTCGCGCATCGTCGGCATCATCGGATCGTCATCGAACCCGATCTCCGGCATGACTATCGCTACGTTGATGGCGACCTGCCTGATCTTCGTGGGCCTCGGTTGGACCGGCGATGGATATCAGTCGCTGGCATTGGCCGTCGGCGGCATCGTCTGCATCGCCGCCGCGAACGCCGGCGCGACGAGCCAGGATTTGAAGACGGGTTACATCGTCGGCGCGACCCCCGTTTATCAGCAAATCGGCCTGGTCATCGGCGTCGTGGTTTCAACCGTCGTCATCGGGCTGACCATGCAAGTGTTGGACGCTTCAATGCAATTTCAACAGATTCCGCATGCGATCGGCTCGGAGAAATTGCCGGCGCCGCAGGCGACTTTGATGGCGACAATCATCAAGGGACTGTTGGCGCAAGACTTGCCGTGGGGTCTGGTCCTTGTCGGCATGTGCATTTCCGTGGTGGTCGAACTATGCGGCATTCGCTCGTTGTCCTTCGCGGTCGGCGCGTATCTCCCGCTCTCCACCACAGCGCCGATCTTTGTCGGCGGCATGGTGAAAGCGCTGGTGGATAAAATGTCCGGCGCGCGGGCTGGCGGACACGAAGAATCCGAGGTCAGCTCCGGCATGCTCTACAGCACCGGACTTGTCGCAGGCGGCTCGCTGACCGGCGTATTGATCGCAATACTCAGCGGCCGCGATACGACCATGATGATAGAGGGCCAGGAGACAAGGGTCTCGCTGGTCGATTATGTGATCAGGAGCATTGGCATCCGAGGCTGGTATGATTATCCCGCCTACGATGATCTCATCGGCATAGTCTTCTTCGCCGGACTCTGCATCCTGCTCCTGAGAGCGGCGCGGCAAAGGCTGGAGGCCTAACAGAGTAAAATCACGAGGATCGAGGATCGAAGATCGCGTTTCGGCGAAACGACGCGATCTTCGATCCTCGATCCTCGATCCTCGATCCTCGATCTTCAATGAGCGGTCCACTCACAGGAATTCGTGTTTTAGATTTCGGCCGCTACATCGCCGGGCCTTATGGCGCGATGTTGCTCGCCGATTTCGGCGCGGAGGTCATCCGCATCGAACGGCGCGATGGCGGCGAAGACCGCTACATCGCGCCGATCACCGAACAGGGCGAAGGCCCGATGTTCATCGGTCTCAACCGCAACAAGAAAAGCGTCACGCTCGATCCCGCGCGCCCCGAAAGCCGCGAGATCAAGCGGCGATTGATCGGGAGCGCCGACGTGGTCGTCGCCAACCTGCCGATCAACGTGTTGCGCAAGCTGGAGCTTGATTACGACTCGCTCGCCGCGATCAAACCCGACATCATCCTCACACAGATTTCCGCCTTCGGCGCCGAAGGGCCGTACGCCAACCGCGTCGGCTTCGACCCGGTGGCGCAGGCGATGTCGGGCGCGATGGGTCTCACCGGATTTCCCGGCGCGCCCGTACGCAGCGTGGTCCCGTTCGAAGACTTCGGAACGGCTCTGCACGCGGCCTTCGGCACGATGGTCGCGCTCTACGAAAGACAGAAAACCGGGCGTGGCCAGGTCGTCGAGGCTTCTTTGCTCGCGACCGGCGTGACGTTCATGCAGGCGCTGCTCGCCGAGCGCCACGTCATCGGCGTCGAGCGCCGGCAGCAAGGCAACACGGCCTTTCACGTCGCGCCGTCCGACACCTACCGGACGAAAGACGGCTGGATCATAATTCACGTAATCGGCAATCCGATGTTCGAACGTTGGGCGAACCTCACTGGGCGCCCTGACCTGATCGACGACCCGCGCTTCGCCGACGACATCTCGCGAGCAAACAATCATCAATTGATCACCGACGCCATGAACGCCTGGTCGAGCCAGCGCTCGACCGAGGAAGCGATGCGGGAGTTGGAAGAGGCGCGCGTGCCATGCGGCAGGGTTTACGATTTGGGCGAAGTCTTCGACGACCCGCAGGTCAAGGCGCGAGAGTTGATCGGCTTCGTCGAATATCCCGGAAGCGCCAGGCCGGTCCCGACGCCGAACACGCCCGTGCGGTTATCGGAGACGCCGGGCGAACTCAGGAATCGCGCGCCGATGCTGGGCGAGCATACGGATGAAATTCTGCGGGAATTAGCGTTCAGCGATGTGGAGATCACGGTTTTTCGCGACTCCGGCGTGATCTAAAGTGGTGAAGAGGCGCAAACGACATGCTTCTTCCACCATCGAAAGTTTTTGCCTGCTTAAGTGTCGCGTCCATCGCCTTGGGCGCGACTCCCATCTCAAGCCATCCTCAAATCGCTCCAAAGAAATCCATACGCTCAGTCGATTTCAGAAACTTCTCCTTTCCGGAAACGGAAGGACTTCACATACCACATTCACGCAAACGCTCCTTCAAGTTGAAAGACGGTGAATTGCCGGAAACCCGTGACAAACAAGGATTCGTTGATGAAATGGGCGTATACCTGGGCGACGTCCGCTACGGCGATGTCACAGGCGACGGACAAGAAGAAGCGATCGTCGTTCTCAGTATTCTTACCGGAGGATCCGCCATGCCCAACTGCGTATACGTCTACACCTGGGATCGGCGGCGTCCGAAACTTCTTTGGGCGTTTGATACCGGAGATCGAGCGGATGGCGGGTTGCGGCGAGTGAAGGCGGAGAATGGTTTTCTATTGGTGGAGCTATACGGCGCCCGAAGGATCCTCGGTAAAGATTTGTACGCTGAAGATAAAACAAATCGAGGAGCGTGTTGCCCGACGTTTTTCACTCGCGCCCGCTACAAGTGGACTGGGAATCGCTTCCGGTTGGCAAGCAAGCCGGAAGTTCTCCCCAATCCCATACAGTCCGCCCCCATAGTCGAGAACTGACTGAGGTCACTCCGCTATATCTCGCTCATCTCGATCCACTTCACCACGCCTTCGAGCGGCTGGAACTTGCGCATCAGGTCGAACAGCTCGTCGACTCCGGACGAGGCGACGAAGAGGTTTCGGTAGCGCGGCAGGATGAAGCCCTCTTCGATGGCCCGGTCGATCATTGCGATAAGCGGGTCGTAATAGCTCGCGACGTTGAGCAAGCCGACAGGCTTCCGGTGAATGCCGAGTTGTCCCCAGGTGATCGTCTCCATCATCTCTTCGAGCGTTCCGAATCCGCCGGGCATGGCGATGAAGGCGTCGGAGAGCTCGGCCATCATTGCTTTGCGCTCGTGCATCGTGTTAACGACGCGCATGTCTATGTCGCGACGGGCTCGCTCTTTCGAGGCCAGCGCGTAGGGGATGACGCCGATCACTTCGCCTCTGGCCTCTATCACGGCGTCGGCCACGGCGCCCATCATTCCGATTCCGCCGCCGCCGTAGACCAACCCGATTCGCCGCTCTGCCATGGCGCGACCTAAGGCCCGAGCCTGTTCGCCGTAAACTTCTCGCGCTCCCGCTTGCGAGCCGCAAAAGACGCAAATCCGTTTTATCGTTGTTTCAATCATCATCTATCTAACCCTTGTTTTATGACTAGATGTTCGAAGCCTTTGTAAATCTGGCAATCCACTACCTCAATCTTATGGAAAGATTAATTAGAAACTTGGAGCATGTTTCGCCCTCTCTGGGTATAATGCGCCCATTCACAGCATAGCAACATAGACGATGCGCTGAATATGGAGTAATCGCTATTTCATCACTCACGCTTGAACGACGCCAAAGTCATTGCATTCCAGCTCGCCGCCGAAGCGAGACGTGGATTGAAACAGTTGAAAACGATTGAAACGATCGAAACGAACCAAGGAGAATCACGATGAGATTATCATCCGCTCGGCGTAACTTGTGGCTCGGCATTAGCCTCTTACTTCTTGCAACGCCCGCCCTGGCGCAAAGCAGCTCGCAGAAAACAAGCTCGCCAAAAAATCCAGCACAGAAGCAAGAGCCGCTCGCCGAAGACGAAAATCCCGAAATGATCGGCAAGCGAAACATCAACAAGCTCCAAATCAACTTCTACTCCTTCGACAAAGAGGTCGCCCTCGGACGCCAGTTCGCCCAGGAAGTGGACCGTTCGGCGAAGCTGGTTGAAGATCCGATCATCGTTGAATACATCAACAAGGTCGGCCAGAACCTGGTGCTCCATTCCGACGCCAAAGTCCCGTTCACCATCAAAGTGATCGACACCGACGAGATCAACGCGTTCGCGCTGCCGGGAGGCTTCTTCTACGTCAACAAGGGCTTGATCCTGGCCGCCGACAACGAAGCCGAGTTGGCCGGGCCGATGGCTCACGAGATTGCGCATGTCTGCGCGCGCCACGGCGTCGAGCAGGCGTCGAAGGGACAGATCGTCAACTGGGCCTCACTGCCGCTGATCTTCATGGGCGGCTGGGGCGGATTCGCCGTGCAGCAGGCGGCGAGCCTCGCGATCCCTATGGGCTTTCTGAAATTCAGCCGCAACGCTGAATACGAAGCCGACAGGCTTGGCGTGCAGTATCTGTGGGCCACCGGCTACGATCCGCACTCGATGTCGACTTTCTTCGAGAAGCTCCAGGCCCAGGAGAAAAAGAAACCCGGCACCATGGCCCGCATCTTCAGCACGCACCCAATGGTCGGCGACCGAATTGACAAGGTTAACGCGCTGATCGCGAGATTCCCCGAGCGCAGCGAATACACCATCAACACTTCGGAATTTCAAACGGTCAAGGGCCGTCTGATCGCGTTCACGAACGCCCGCGGCACCGGCGGACGCGGAGGAGCCTCCGACGCCGACAACAAACGCCCGACGCTCAAGAAGCGCCAACCCGGCGCTCCCGAAGGCTCTGACCCCAACGCGACCGGCGGCGAGGGCACGACCGAGCGCCCGACTCTGCGCAAAAAAGATGGCGAGGCGCCGGCGCCAAAGACCGACTCATCATCGAAGCCAATAAAGAACTGAATCGGATAAAGAACTGAATCGGATAAATCTCAGATTCAGCCCTGAGGAAAAATCCTGGGGAGCGTCATGAATTGGACTTGTAAGACTCGGATGACTTATAAGCCTAATTCATAACGTTCCCTTTTTTTGTTTATGAGCGATGACCGACGAAGGTTCATTGAAATTACGACTCTTCTGAGTGTAACATTGGCCACGCTTCGTCAAGAGGTTTACGTCTTCGTTACGAGGTCTAATTTCATTGACCATCTTTAGTTTCAACCAACGCCCAAGGATCAATTCAAGTTATGTACGCGACTGACGGGCCGCAGTCCGCCTCGGCGCGGCGTCCGTTCTCTCGATTCGCATTAAGGCCTTCAAGGCCGCCACATTAATTTCGGAGGAAGCGCTTGAAGATCGAAATTTCAATCAACGGCCAGCGACTTGAAGCCGATGTCGAGCCTCGATTGCTGCTGGTTCATTTTATCCGCGACCTGGCAGGGCTGACCGGGACTCACATCGGCTGCGAGACGTCAATTTGCGGCGCCTGCACGGCGCTGATGAACGGCGAAGCCGTCAAGACATGCTCCATTCTGGCGGTTCAGGCCGACGGCGCCGAGATCACCACCATCGAGGGCCTGGCGAAAGACGGCCGACTCCACCCGCTGCAGGAAGGATTCTGGGAATGCCACGGCCTGCAATGCGGCTACTGCACGCCCGGAATGATCATGTCCGCTTGCGGATTGCTCCAGGAGAATCCGAGCCCTACCGAAGAGCAGATCCGTCACGGGCTGGAAGGCAATCTCTGCCGCTGCACCGGTTACCAGCACATCATCGACGCCGTGAAATACGCGGCGAATAAGATGGGCGCTCAGGCGGCTAAGGCGGACTGACAAAAGGAGGAAAGGCATGTCATTCCTGGCTAAATATATCGGACAGAAAGTCAAACGCACAGAAGATCCCCGCCTCGTTCAAGGCATCGGCCATTATGTCGATGACATCGAAATCGCCGGCGCGCTCAGCGTCGCCATACTGCGCAGCCCTTACGCCCATGCCAAGATCAATTCGATCAGCATTGACGCGGCTAAAAACGCGCCAGGCGTGGTCGCCGTCTACACCGGCAAAGACGTCGAAGGCAAGGTCGGCTACGTACCCTGCGCCGCCGCGCTGCCCGAATTGAAAGTCCCCAAATACCCCGTGCTCGCCTCGGGTAAAGTCATCTTCGTCGGCCAGCCCATCGCCGCCGTCGTCGCGACGGACAAATACAAGGCGCGCGACGCCGCAGACCTGATCGAGGTCGATTACGAACCGCTGGACGTCATCACCGACGCCGAGAAAGCGGCTCTACCTGACTCCCCGCTCATTCACGAAGAGTTCGGCACGAACGTCGCCTTCGTCCACAACGCGGGGAGCGGTGACGTCGAAGCGGCGTTCAAACAGGCCGACCGCGTCGTCACCCAAAGACTGAATCACCAGCGTCTGGCGCCGATCGCGATGGAGCCGCGCGGCGTACTGGCCCAATACTTCCCCGGCGAACAGCAACTCAATCTCTGGTCGTCCACGCAGATCCCGCACCTGCTGCGCACGCAGTTGGCGTTGATGCTCGGGATTCCGGAAAACCGCCTGCGCGTGATCACGCCCGAAGTCGGCGGGGGCTTCGGCAGTAAATTGAACGTCTACGCCGAAGAGGCTCTAGCCGGCTGGATATCGATGCGATTGAACAAGCCGGTGAAATGGATCGAGTCGCGGCGCGAGAACTTCCAGGCCACGATCCACGGGCGCGCCCAGGTCGGCGAGGTCTCGGTAGCGGTCAAAAACGACGGTACGCTGCTCGGCCTGAAATACGACGTGACGGCGGACCTCGGCGCCTATCACCAACTGCTCACGCCCGCCATTCCGACGCTGACCGGACTAATGCTTTCTGGCTGTTACAAGATTCCGGCGATTCAGATGACCTGCAAGGGCGTCTTCACCAACAAGATGGCGACCGACGCCTATCGCGGCGCGGGCCGCCCCGAAGCGACCTACCTGGTCGAACGGGTGATGGACCTTATCGCGGGCGAACTGAACATGGACCCGGTCGAGTTGCGCCGCAAGAATTTCCCCAGGCCGGACGAGTTCCCGTTCGCCACGGCGACGGGGCTGTTTTACGACAGCGGCGATTACGAAAGGGCGCTCTCCAAGGCCCTCGAGATAGTCGATTACAAAAAGCTGCGTGAGGAGCAAAAGGCCGCGCGCGCGCAGGGGCGATTGATGGGCGTCGGCGTCTCGACCTACGTCGAAATCTGCGCGATGGGGCCCTCGATCGCGCTGCCGGCGGGCGGGTGGGAGAGCGCGACAGTGCGCGTCGAGCCAACGGGCAAAGTGACCGTTTTGACTGGCATCTCGCCGCACGGCCAGGGTGAAGAGACTTCGTTCGCCCAGATCGTCGGCGACATGCTCGGCGTCTCGATCGACGACGTGCTGGTCATCCACGGCGACACTTCGATCGTGCAATACGGCATCGGAACCTTCGGCAGCCGCGGCATCGCGGTGGGCGGGGCCGCGCTTGCCTTCGCCACGGAGAAAGTTGTCGCCAAGGCGCGGACGCTCGCCGCGCACCTGCTCGGGACCAGCGAGGCCAGCCTGACCTTCGAGAACGGGAGGTTCGTCGGCGCGCCGGACGACAGGAGCGTCACGATTCAAGAAGTGGCGCTCGCTGCCTACATCCCGCACAACATCCCGCCGGATTTCGAGCCGGGGCTGGTCGCGACACACTTCTTCGAGCCGAAGAACTTCACCTTCCCCAACGGGACGCACGTCTGCGTCGTCGAAGTGGACAAAGAGACCGGAGACGTGAAGATTCTGCGCTACGTCGCCGTCGACGATTGCGGTAAGCAGATTAACCCGTTGATTGTCCAGGGACAGGTACACGGCGGCATCGCGCAGGGCCTGGCCCAGGCGCTGTTCGAAGAAGTCGTTTACGACGAGAACGGCCAGTTGCTGACCGGCGAGTTGATGGATTACGCGGTTCCGAAGGCTCATCAACTGCCCCGCTACGAACTCGATCACACCGAGACGCCTACCCCGGTCAACCCGCTCGGCGCCAAAGGCGTCGGCGAAGCCGGCACGATTGGTTCGACGCCGGCCGTGGCTAATGCAGTGATCGACGCCCTCTCCCCCTTCGGCGTCAAGCATGTCGACCTGCCGCTACGCCCGGAAAAATTGTGGCGGTTGATGAAGGCCTGAAAAGGAGAACTATGATTCCGAATAATTTTGAATACTTTGCGCCGAAAACGATCGAAGAAGCGCTGAAGCTCGTTGACAAATACGGCGAAGATTGCAAAATCCTCTCCGGCGGTCATAGCCTCATTCCTGTGTTGAAACTGCGTCTGGCCGCGCCCGGCGTAATTGTCGACATCGGCTGCATCGAGGAGATGAAAACGATCGAAATCGACGGCGCCGCGATCCGAATCGGCGCCGCCGTCACACATGCGCGGATCGCGGCCGACGCCGAATTGAAGCGACACTGCCCGCTGCTTTGCGAGACCGCCTCCCAGATCGGCGACCAGCAGGTTCGCAATCGCGGCACCATTGGCGGCAGTTTGACGCACGCCGATCCGGCGGCCGATTGGCCGGCGGCGATCCTGGCGCTGGACGCCGAAGTCGTCGCGCGATCGAGCTCGGGCGAGCGCGTGATCAAAGCGCCTGACTTCTTCATCGACGTGATGACAAGCGCCGTCGAGCCGAACGAGATCGTCACCGAGATTCGAGTTCCCAAACCCGCGCAGCCGAACAGAGGGGCCTATTTGAAAGTCCCGCAATCGGCCTCGGGGTTTGCAGTCGTCGGCGTCGCAACTCAGATCAGGATCACAGGCGGCGCCTGCGAAGACATCTCCATCGGCGTCACCGGACTTGCGCCGAAGGCGTTCAGAGCCGCTTCAGCCGAAGCCGCGCTCCGAGGCCGGACGCTCGACGAAGCGACGGTCAGCGCAGCCGCAGCCCGCGCCGACGTCGAAGCAGAGGATGCGATGGAAGATATTCACGCGTCCGGTGATTACCGCCGCCATCTGGCTCGCGTTTACGTCCGAAGAGCCGTTGAAGCCGCGGCGGCAAGAACGTAATCTGAGTGGAGAATATGAAATGAGGACAAAGAGACAAGGAGAAGTCGAGACAAGGGGATAAGAAGTTTCCCGCCCCTCGTCTCCCCGTCCCCTTCCTTGTC
>DATEMG010000703.1:0-4530 GCA_035275805.1 Blastocatellia bacterium | reverse complement strand
GTTTCACCGCCATCTCACGGGCCTCTTCCAAAGTCATCCTGACGACAGTCTGGGCCTCGGCTCGCGCGCAACCGATCAACGCGAGTGGCAATAGAAAGACGACACGCAAAACTTTCATGCTGAAGCCTCCACGGGCGCATCGGCCGATTTTACCGACCGCGATTTACGCCCATAGACCACCAGGTAGGCGGCGGGCACGATAAAAATAGTTAGCGCGACCGAGACGCCTAGCCCGCCGATGATGGCCCGCGCCAGCGGCGCGTAGGCTTCGCTGCCCGTCCCGAGGCTGAGCGCCATCGGCGCGAGCCCGATGATCGTCGCCAGAGATGTCATCAAGATCGGGCGCAGTCGCACGCGGCAAGCTTTCACCACGGCCTCGCGCGCGGGAACTCCCCCCGCCATCAGGCCGCGCGCGAAATCGACGATCAAGATGCTGTTGGACGTAGCGATTCCGACCAGCATCACCACTCCCATCAGCGATTGCACGTTGAGCGTCGTCCCAGTCGCCCACAAAATCACCAGCACCCCGATCAACCCCATCGGAACGGCCAGCAGGATCAGGAAAGGCTCGACGAATGACCTGAACTGCGCCACGAGGATCAGGTAGACGAGCAGGGCCGAAAGCAACAGGCCGACGGCGAAACTGCGGAAAGACGAGCGCATTCCTTGCGCCATCCCGCGCAAATCAGCCTGGACGCCTTCCGGCAGTTTGGTCTGCGAGAGGATCCGTTCGATCCCCGCGGTCACACGCCCCAGGTCTTCCCCGGTTGTGTTCACGAAAATGTCGATCACTCGCCTGATCTGGTAATGCGTGATTTCTGTCGGTCCCTCCCCGCGCTCGAAAGTCGTCACCGCATCGAGCGTGGTCGGCCTCGGCCGGTTCGAGGCGCGCAGCGGGATGCTCTTCAAGTCTTCCACGGTTTGGATGCGGCCTTCCGGGTACTGGACGGTGAGGAAGTAGTCGTTACCGCTCTTCGGGTCCACCCAAAAAGTGGGGGCGATCATCTGATTCGAGACCAGCGAGGTGATGACGTTGCTGACCACCTCACGAGTGTTAAGGCCGAGCTGACCGACCCGGTCGCGGTCCACGTCGAGCTTGAGCAAGGGCGCGTCCAGATCCTGTGGAATAAAGACATCACTTACGCCATTCAGCTTACGGATTTCGCCCGCGATCCGCGTGGCGGCCTCATAATCCTTTCCGAGATTGGAGCCGCTCAACTGCACGTCGATCGGCGCCGGCAGTCCCAGATTCAACACGGCGTCAACCATTCCGCCGGACTGAAAATACGTGGCGAGGTGCGGCAGCTCTACGCTAAGCCTCTGGCGAACACGGCGCATGTACTCGTAGCCGCCCGTCCTCGCGCCTTCTTTCAAACTGACCTGCACGAAGGCCGTATGCGGCGCGGAGTTGCTTGTGTATATCGCCGAAATGTCCTGCGTAATGCCGATGTTCGAGACGATGATCCCCAGATCCTCGGGCGCGATAACTTGTCGAATGATGTCTTCGACTTTTTTGACTTCTTCCTGGGTGACCTCAAGGCGGGTACCGGATGAGGCCTTGACATTGATGACGAACTGCCCGGCTTCCGTGCGCGGGAAAAACGCGACGCCGAGCCGCGGGTAGAGCAAAAGGCTCAGAACGAACAGTCCGGACAGGGCGACGATCGTGATTGCCGGCCGGTCGAGCGCCGCATTGAGCCGCCGTTCGTAAAAGTTCAGGAACCCCTCGAAGCGGCGGTTGAACCACAGAATGAACCGAGCGCCGATCGAGGAACTGCGCTTACGACCGCCCCTTTCATTCGCGTCAGGCTCCTCCACGCTCTCTGGCGACTCGGCGCGGCTCGTGTGATCTCTAGCCCCGGCGCCGTGACGGACCTCATGAGGGGCTTTGATGAGTTTCGCGCAGAAGAGCGGGACGACGGTGAGCGCGACGACGTAAGAAGCGAATAGCGAAATTACCACGGAGAGCGCCAGGGCGCTGAACAGGAATTTGCTCACGCCGTAAAGCAAAGTGACCGGAAAAAAGACCACCACCGTCGTCAGTGTCGCCGCCAGCACCGGCAACGCGACCTCACGCCCCCCTTTCTCCGCCGCGACCTCGGGCGACTCTCCCATCTCCAAATGGCGGAAGATGTTTTCAATCACGACCACCGAGTTATCGATCAGGCGGGAAAAGGCCAGCGCCAACCCTCCCAGGATCATGGTGTTGACCGAGCTGCCGCCCAGGTAGAGGATGATGAAGGTCGCAAGGGCGGAGAGCGGGATTGAGAGACACACGGCCAACGTCGCGCGCATACTGCCGAGGAAGACCAGAATCATGATCGAGGTCAGAAAGACCCCGAGCGCCCCCTCATGCAACAAGGTTTCAATCGCCCGCTTGACGAATAGCGATTGATCAAACACGACGTTTGTTTGAAGCCCTTGGGGAATGCCGGTCAACTTGTTCAGCGCGTCCTTTGCGCCGTCGACGACCGCGATGGTGTTCGTGTCCCCGCCCTGCTTGAGGATCGGCACGTATACGGAATTCTGCCCGTCCACGCGCACGACGTTGTACTGGATCTGTTCCGCGTCCCTGGCCTCGCCGATCTCCTTGACCCTCACCGACGCGGCGCCGACGGTCTTGATGGGCAGTTCGTTGATCTCCTCGATCGTGCTGAGCTGACTGTTGGCGTTGATGCCGTAATCGATCGGGCCGATTTTGACGTTTCCGGCCGGCAGAATCAGGTTAGTGTCGTTGACCGAGCGAACCACGTCCATCGGGCTGAGTTGGCGTCCCTCCATCTTCCGCGGGTCAACGTAAACCATGATCTGGCGGACTTTCCCGCCGAACGGCTGCGGTACCGAGGCGCCAGGGACCCTCGCCATCTGGTTGCGGATCGAATAGTAGGCCGTGTCCCGCAGGACCGTTTCGCTGAAGCCCTCGCCTTTGACCGTCACCAGGCAGACCGGCAGGCTGGAGGCGTCGAACTTCAGCAGGATCGGCGGCATCGTGCCAGGCGGGAGTCGCCGCAGGTTCGCCATGGCCAGGTTCGAGATCCCCATCACGGCGGCGTTCGGATCCGTGCCCGGCTGAAAGTAGATTTTGATGATGCTGACGCCTGGCAGCGAGCGTGACTCCATACGATCTATGCCGCTCGCGAGCGTGAAAAACCGCTCGTAGCGGGACGTGATGTTGCTTTCGATCTGTTCGGGGGGCATGCCCGAATAGAACGTCGCCACGGCCACGACAGGAATGTTGACGCCTGGAAACAGGTCGACCGGCATCCGCGCCAGGCTGGAAGCCCCGATGACGGCGATGAACAGGCAAACGACAATGATGAAATAGGGGTTGCGTATCGAAAACCGCGCCATCAGCGACCGCCTTTCTCGCCGCCCATAACCAGTTCCTTGGGCGTGACGACTTGCCCCGGTTTAAGCTGGCTTTGATTCCCGATGACGACGAGTTCGTTTTCCTCAAGACCGGACACGATTTCAACGCTGGCCGGGGACTCAAGTCCGATCAAGACTTCGCGCTGTTCGAGCCGGTTCTGCGCGTTGATGACCATCACGCTCGCCTTCTTGTCTTTACGGGAGACGGCGAGCACGGGGACGGTCAGCGCCGAGTTCTTTAGCTCAAGGGACAGGTCGGCGTAAGCGAACATGCCAGGTTTGAGGAGCCGTCGCGGGTTCGCCACGTCCACTTCAGTCTCCATCGTGCGGGTCGCCGGGTCCACCTTGCCGGTGAATCGCGCCACCAGGCCGTCGAAGCTTTGGTCGAGCGCCGGGACCTTGATTTTCACCGGTCGCCCGATCCGGATTTGGGGTACAACTGATTCGGGGGCGGGCAAAATCAGGCGCAGGCGGTCGACTTGTGATAGCCGCACGACCGGCATGGCCTGGGTTTGCGACGCCGTTCCTGCCTGGATCATCGCCCCCCTGTCCGCGTAACGTTTGGTTATAAGGCCGGAAAAGGGCGCGGCGATGATCGTGTAATCGGCCATGGTTTTGGCCCTGGCCTCGTTCGCCTCCTGCACGCGCACCTGTTCTTCGGCGACAGCCAGGCTCGCCTTGGCGGCGCCGAGTTGCGCCTCGGCCACCTGCGCTTTCGCCAAGGCGTCGTCCACTTCCTGTTGGGCGAGCAGCCTCGGGGTGGACTGGTGAACGCCAGCCATCCTGGTATAGGTCAACTTCGCCGCGTCAAATACCGACTGCGCGCGCTGAACCTCACTGCGCGCGCGAGCCACTTCGCTCTCGCTCCGCTTTTTAGACGCGGCCGCTTGATTCAATTCATTGTTGAATTCCGGGATTTCCAGTGTCGCGATCAACTGCCCGTGTCGGACGCTGTCGCCGACCTCGACTCGAATGTCTTTCAGATAGCCGGCCACTTTCGCGTGCAAGTCGATTTCCTGATACGGCCGAAACTCCGCCGCGAGGGCCGTCTGCTTCGACAAGTCTTCCCGCCTGACTTTGGCCACGGCTACATTAACCGGAGCTTCCTGCCCGCCGGCGCCCGCGCCGGCAGGGCGACTGGCTTCACCGGAAAAGGAGCAC